>NZ_JBYSYZ010000005.1:0-252881 GCF_058783925.1 Pseudomonas sp. FW305-70 | reverse complement strand
GGCGGTGTGTCAGTCAAAAATCAGTCGACTGACACACCGCCTTCGCGAGCAAGCCCGCTCCCACAGGGGGAATTGCGGTGTGGCGGCTTACTCGATGAAGGTCACGACACCATCTGCCAGCGACTTCACGCGGGCCAACGACTCTACGCGATAACCCTGTGAATCCAGCTCCGCACGACCGCCCTGAAACGACTTCTCGATCACGATGCCCAGGCCCGCCACGGTCGCGCCGGCCTGTTTGATGATCGAAATCAGCGCCTGGGACGCCTTACCGTTGGCCAAAAAGTCATCGATGATCAGCACGCGGTCGCTGCTGGTCAGGTGGCGCGGGGAGATCGCCACGGTGCTTTCGGTTTGCTTGGTGAACGAGTACACGGTCGCCGACAGCAGGTTTTCGGTCAGGGTCAAGGACTGGTGCTTGCGGGCGAAAATCACCGGCACACCGAGGTTCAGGCCGGTCATGATCGCCGGGGCGATGCCCGAGGCTTCGATGGTGACGATCTTGGTGATGCCCGAGTCCTTGAACAGCGTGGCGAATTCGTCGCCGATCAGCTTCATCAGGGCCGGGTCGATCTGGTGGTTCAGAAAGGCGTCGACCTTCAGGACCTGGTCGGAAAGCACAATGCCTTGTTCGCGAATTTTCTGGTGCAGGGCTTCCATGAAGCTGTCCTCTTTTGGCGCCTGTGCGCCGAAGGTCATATAAAAGTTGTCAATTCTAGCGCTTTAACATCGCGCGTATATCTGCCAATGCATTGTTGCCCCGCACGGCTTTGACTTCGGTCGGTGTGTCGTCGTTGCCTTCCCAGGCCAGATCGTCCGGTGGCAACTCATCGAGGAAGCGGCTCGGCGCGCAATCGATGATCTCGCCGTACTGCTTGCGCTTGGCCGCGAAGGTGAAGGCCAGGGTCTGGCGCGCGCGGGTAATGCCCACGTAGGCCAGGCGACGTTCTTCTTCGATGGTGTCGGCTTCGATGCTGGAGCGGTGCGGGAGGATTTCCTCCTCCATGCCCATGATGAACACGTAGGGGAACTCCAGGCCCTTGGACGCATGCAGGGTCATCATCTGCACGCCTTCGGCGCCGTCTTCCTCTTCCTGCTGACGCTCGAGCATGTCACGCAGGACGAGTTTGCCGATGGCGTCCTCGACGGTCATTTCGCCTTCTTCGTCTTTCTCCAGAGTGTTCTTCAGCGCCTCGATCAGGAACCAGACGTTACCCATACGGTAATCGGCGGCCTTGTCGCTGGAGCTGTTGGTGCGCAGCCAGTTCTCGTAGTCGATGTCCATGACCATGCTGCGCAGGGCGGAGATCGGGTCTTCGCCGGCGCACTGCTCGCGAACCCTGTCCATGAAGCGCTTGAAGCGCGACAGGCGATCGGTGAAGCGGCTGTCCAGATGCTCGCCCAGGCCGATTTCGTCGGTGGCGGCGTACATCGAGATCTTGCGCTCGGTGGCATAGTTGCCGAGCTTCTCCAGCGTGGTCGAGCCGATCTCGCGACGCGGCACGTTGATCACCCGCAAGAAGGCGTTGTCGTCATCCGGGTTCACGATCAGACGGAAGTAGGCCATCAGGTCTTTCACTTCCTGACGGCCGAAAAAGCTGTTGCCGCCGGACAGGCGATACGGCACCTGGTGGTGCTGCAATTTCAGCTCGATCAGCTTGGCCTGGTAGTTGCCGCGATACAGGATCGCGAAATCGCTGTACGGACGGTCGGTGCGCAAGTGCAGGCTGAGGATTTCCATGGCCACACGCTCGGCCTCGGCGTCCTCGTTGCGGCAGCGGATCACGCGGATCTCGTCGCCGTGACCCATTTCACTCCACAGCTGCTTTTCGAATTCGTGGGGGTTGTTCGAGATCAGCACGTTGGCGCAGCGCAGGATGCGGCTGGTGGAGCGGTAGTTCTGCTCCAGCATCACCACTTTCAAGGACGGGTAGTCCTCCTTGAGCAACATCAGGTTTTCCGGGCGGGCACCGCGCCAGGCATAGATCGACTGGTCATCGTCGCCCACCACGGTGAACTGGTTGCGCTTGCCGATGAGCATTTTCACCAGCAAATACTGGCTGGCGTTGGTGTCCTGGTATTCGTCCACCAGCAGGTATCGCACCTTGTTCTGCCACTTTTCCAGGATGTCGGCGTGTTCTTCGAACAGCTTCACCGGCAGCAGGATCAGGTCGTCGAAGTCCACTGCGTTGAACGCCTTGAGCGTGCGCTGGTAGTGGGTGTAGACGATGGCGGCGGTCTGCTCCTTGGGATTGCGCGCGTTTTCCAGGGCCTGGGCCGGCAGGATCAGGTCGTTTTTCCAGGCGCCGATCATGTTCTTGATCTCGTCGACACCGTCGTCGCCCGAGTATTCCTTCTGCATGATGTCGGTCATCAGGGCTTTGACGTCGGTCTCGTCGAAGATCGAGAAGCCCGGTTTGTAGCCCAGCCGCACGTGTTCCTTGCGGATGATGTTCAGGCCCAGGTTGTGGAAGGTGCAGACCGTCAGCCCGCGACCTTCACCGGCACGCAGCAGGGTGCCGACCCGTTCCTTCATCTCGCGGGCGGCCTTGTTGGTAAAGGTCATGGCGACGATGTACTGGGCGCGGATGCCGCAGTTCTGGATCAGGTGCGCGATTTTGCGCGTGATCACACTGGTCTTGCCGGAGCCTGCACCGGCGAGCACCAAAAGAGGGCCGCCGACGTAGCTCACGGCTTCTTGCTGCCGGGGATTGAGTCGGGACATAGGTAATTTCAGGAGTCAGTCACGAAATGGGCCGGCATTTTAACAGGCTCAGCGATTTGTGCTGCTCTGTCCGACTTGTGACGTACCGCGCTATCTGTAATTGCCGGTTTTGTTACTTTCACGCAGGATGCGCAACGAATTTGCGGCTAATGTTCGTAATTCCGGATACAAAGGGCTCGTTTTGATAACTGATGTCATTGTCATTGGTCGTCGGGACGGCATAATGCCCGTCGCCTACATCTTTGCAGAGTCTAGGGAGCTAGCTTGTCTACGCCTGTCGAACCCTTGCGTTTGCTGCTACTGGCCGAAGAGCCAGCGTGGGCAGCGTTGTTGCGCGAGTGTCTGGCTCCGATGGGGAGCTCGGCCGTGCTCATCAGCGCGCCGAGTTGGGAGTCGGTCAGCAGCCTGTTCGATGACAACCGCAGCGCGGTGTTATTGACCATCCCGCAACTTCAACCGGCGCCGGGCCGTTGCAGCCTGCCGACGGTGTTGCTGCTCGACCATGAGCCGCTGACCCCGCCCGACGGTGTAAGTGACTGGCTGGTGCGCGATCATCTCGATCCAGGCATGTTGCGCCGCTGCCTGCGCCATGTGCGCGAACGTGGCGTGCTGGAAAACACCCTGCAACGCCTGGCCGAGCAAGATCCGCTCACCGGCATCGCCAATCGCCAGGGCTTTCAGACCCTGTTGACGGCGCGCCTGGCGGAAAACGACGGTCGCGGCCTGGCCCTCGGTCATCTCGACCTCGACAATTTCCGTTACGCCAACGACGCCCTCGGCCATCAGGCCGGTGACCGCCTGATCCTGCAGGTGGTGGCGCGGCTCAAGAGCCAGCTTGAAGCCGGCGATCAACTCGCGCGCCTGGGCAGTGATGAATTCGCGCTGCTGATCGACACCCGTCGCGCACCCCAGCGTGCCGAGTGGATGGCCGAACGCATCAGCGAAGCGCTGGCCGAACCCTATTGGGTCGACGGCGAAAGCTTGTTGATCGGCTCCAGCCTGGGCATTGCCCATGCCCGGGCCCAGACCGGTGCGGACCCGCTGATGTGGCACGCGCACATTGCCATGCAGCAGGCCAAAAGCACGCAAGGCTGCACTTTCCACATTTTCAACGAACGCATCAATCGCAATGCCCGCAGCATCGCCGACCTCGAAACCGAACTACGCCGGGCACTGCGCCGCGATGAGCTGGAGTTGCACTACCAGCCACGGCTGAACCTTGAAGACGGACAGATCGTCGGTCTCGAAGCGTTGGTGCGCTGGCGGCATGCCGAGCGCGGCCTGCTGCCACCGAGTGAATTCGTGCCGCTGGCCGAGCAAAGCGGTCTGATCGTGCCGCTGGGCTACTGGGTGATTTCCCGGGCCTTGCGCGACATGCAGGCGCTGCTTGAGCTGGGTTTGCCGCCGTTGCACATGGCGATCAACCTGTCATTCCGGCAGTTCCAGGACAGCCAGTTGCTGTCGACCCTCAGTCGCCTGATTGCCGAGCGCGGCGTCGAGGCGCAGTGGCTGGAGTTCGAACTGACCGAAACGGCCGTGATGCGCCGCAGCGACCTGGTCAAGCAGACCATGGACGCCCTCGGGCGCCTCGGTGTGCGCTTCTCTCTCGACGACTTTGGCACCGGCTTCTCGTCGTTCGTGCACCTCAACAGCCTGCCGATCACTTTGCTGAAAATCGACAAGAGCTTTGTCGGCGGGATGGAACAGCGTGAGGAAAACCGCAAGCTGGTCCACGCGATGATCAACCTGGCGCACAACCTCAACCTTGAAGTGGTCGCCGAAGGTGTGGAAACACCGGAGCAGCTGGATCTGCTGCGCGGGTTCGAATGCGATCAGGTGCAGGGGTATTTGATCAGCAGGCCATTGCCGCTGGCCGAGCTGGTGGAATATCTGATGTTTGGCTCCAGCCAGCAGACGCCGCTGGAAGTCGTAAGCTGATCACGAGTAATTGTTTGCCACCGAACCCTGTAGGAGCGAGCTTGCTCGCGATGGTCGTCAACGATAACGCTGGTTGGCAGGTGCCCCGCGGCGCTCTCGGGTTTATCGCGAGCGGGCTCGCTCCTACAAGGGATCTCAGTCAGGCTGAGCGACTTCGAAGCGCTGCTCTGACGTCGTTTCGCGCTTGATCATCCGCTTCATCTTCCACTCAAACCCCAACGTCAGGCTCACCGCCGCACACGCCAGCCCCAGCGCCAGGCCCCACCAGACACCCGTTGGCCCCCAGTCCAGGTGGAACGCCATCCACCACGCCGCCGGAGCCCCAATCAGCCAATAGCAACCCAGGCCCACCAGGAACGTGGTCTTGGCATCCTTGAGCCCGCGAATGCAGCCCATGGCGATGGTCTGGGTGCCGTCGAACAGCTCGAACCATGCCGCCACCGCCAGCAGGCTCACGGCGAGGTTGATGACATCGCGGAACGCCGGGTCGTTGTGGTCGAGAAACAAACCGACCAACTGATTCGGCAACAGCCAGAAAACCATGGCGAAACACAGCATCGCCGCCGCCCCGAACGCAATGCCGACCCGCCCGGCCAGCCGCGCATCCAGCAGTTGCCCGGCGCCGTAGTGCTGACCGATGCGCATGGTGATCGCATAGGAAATCCCCGCCGGCACCATGAACGCCACCGATACGATTTGCAGGGCGATCTGGTGTGCACCCAGTTGCGTGCTGCCCATGGTGCCCATGCACAGCGCGGCGAAGGCAAACAGCCCGACTTCCACCGCGTAGGTGCCGCCAATCGGCAAGCCCAGACGCCACAGTTCCTTCAGGTACTGGCGATTCAGCCGCGACAGGCCCTGACGCAGCGGATAGGCCTCATAAGCCGGATGCCGGCGAATGTGCCACGCCAGCGCCAGGGCCATCAGGTTGGCGACAATCGCCGTAACCAGCCCGATGCCCATCAGCCCCAGTTTCGGCAGGCCGAACATGCCGGTAATCAGCGCGTAGTTGAGCAGGAAGTTGGCCACGGTTCCGCCCAGGCTGATAACCATCACCGGTGTCGCACGGCCAATGGCGCTGGTGAACCCGCGCAGGGCCATGAAGCTCAGGTAGCCGGGCAGGGCGAACGGCAGGAAGATCAAAAACTGCCCGGCCATCTGGACATTGCTTTCGGTCTGGCCGAACAGCAGCAGCACCGGTTTGAGGTTCCACAGCAGCAAACCGGCGACCAGCGCCATCAGCCATGCCAGCCACAACCCGGCCTGGGTCAGCCGGGTCGCCCCGAGAATGTCGCCGGCTCCCTGACGGATCGCGACCAGAGTGCCGACGGCAGCAATCACGCCGATGCAGAAAATCGACACGAACGAATAGGTCGCCGCGCCGAGCCCGCCACCGGCCAGTGCCTCGGGACTCAGGCGCGCCATCATCAGGGTGTCGGTGAGGACCATCAGCATGTGCGCCAACTGCGAGGCAATCAGCGGCCCCGCCAGCCGCAGGATGGCCCAGAGTTCAGTACGTGCTGGATGCTGCATGGTCATCACGCTCGATTCTGGAAGTGGACAGGAAAGCGTCGATTCTCGGCGCTCTGCGGCGTTTGCACAAAGGGATAAAAAGGATGGATAGCATGATTCAAACTCATGCAGGATAGTTTCTGCTAGGGTATCCAAAAACCGCTGTAGGAGCTTTCCTGATGTCGCGTCGTCTTCCTCCCTTATATGCCTTGCGCGCATTTGAAGCGGCGGCGCGACACACGTCGTTTACCCGGGCCGCGGAAGAACTGTCGATTACCCAAAGTGCGGTCAGTCGGCACATTCGTACGCTCGAAGAGCATTTTGCCTGCCGCTTGTTTCACCGCAGTGGCCGCAACCTGCAACTGACCGAGTCGGCCCGCTTGCTGTTGCCGGGTATTCGCGAGGGCTTCACCGCCCTGGAACGCGCCTGCAATACCTTGCGCGCCGAAGACGACATCCTGCGCATGAAAGCCCCGTCGACCCTGACCATGCGTTGGTTGCTGGCGCGCCTCAGTCGCTTCCGTCATCTGCAGCCGGGCAACGAAGTGCAGCTGACCAGTGCGTGGATGGACGTCGATTCCGTGGACTTCAACGACGAGCCGTTCGACTGTGCGGTGCTGTTAAGCAACGGACATTTCCCTCCGGACTGGGAGGCGAGTTACCTGTTCCCCGAGGAGTTGATCCCGGTCGGCGCACCCAACCTGCGGGGCGACCAGCCCTGGGATGTCGAGCGTCTGAGTAACACCGAGTTGCTGCACCCGACACCGGACCGCCGCGACTGGCGCAACTGGCTGGAGCGCATGGGCCTGGCCGAACAGGTATCGCTCAAGGGCGGGCAGGTGTTCGACACCCTGGAACTGGGCATGATCGCCGCTGCGCGAGGTTATGGCGTGTCCATGGGCGATCTGCTGATGGTCGCGGAGGACGTGGCTCAGGGCCGCTTGAGCCTGCCGTGGCCGACAGCGGTGGCCAGCGGCTTGTGTTACTACCTCGTGTGGCCGAAAACCCGTCCCGGCGGCGAACGCATGCGCCGGCTCAGCGACTTTCTGCAAAACGAAGTCCGGTCCATGGAGTTGCCGGATGTCGTGCATCTGAGCTGAAACGAGGAAGCCGCAGGAGAGGCTGGCGGCGGTTTTGCGCTCCGGGGTTGACCGCTTTCGTTGAGGTGCGGCTGAATTAGTCTTCGCGAGCAAGCCCGCTCCCACAGGATAAACGACGCCGAACCTGTGGGAGCGGGCTTGCTCGCGAATGGAACGACTCGGTTTCGATACTTACTGCGTGGCCGGCCGATACTGCAACGCCTCCGCCAAATGTTCACGGCTGATCGCGTCAACCTGTTCCAGGTCCGCCAGCGTCCGCGCCACCTTGAGCAAACGGTGCGCCGAACGCAGTGACAGGGTCAGTCGTTCACAGGCGGATTCCAGCCAGTGCTCATCGGCTGTGGATAACTCGCAGTGCCGGCGCAGACCCGGCAGATCGAGAAACGCATTGGCACAACCCTGGCGGTTCTGCTGGCGCTCACGAGCCTCGGCGACAAGCACTGCAGCACTGGCGCTGTTCTCGCCTGGCTTCACTTTGGGATTCAACGCCGTGGCTTCCCGGGCGACAGTCAGATGCAGGTCGATGCGATCGAGCAGCGGCCCCGACAGCTTGTTGCGATAACGCTGCACCATGTCCGGCGTGCAGGAGCAGCGCCCGCTTGGCTCGCCAAGATATCCACAGGGGCACGGATTCATTGCCGCCACCAATTGAAAGCGTGCCGGAAAGCGCACGCGATCTTTCGCCCGCGAGATGACGATATGCCCGGATTCCATTGGCTCCCTCAAGACTTCCAATACTCTGCGCTCAAACTCGGGAAGCTCATCAAGAAACAGGACGCCGTGGTGGGCGAGGGTAATTTCACCCGGCTGCGGTTTCGAGCCGCCACCCACTAAGGCGGGGCCAGAGGCGGAGTGATGGGGCTGGCGAAAGGGGCGCTGTGGCCAGTGACGCAACGGCACACAACTGGTGACCGATTGAATCGCCGCCACTTCCAGCGCCTCGCTCTCGGTCAGCGGCGGCAGCAGCCCCGGCAAGCGACTCGCCAGCAAGGTTTTTCCGGTCCCGGGGGGGCCACTGAGTAACAGGTTGTGGGCGCCTGCAGCCGCAATCAGCAGCGCACGCTTGGCCGCCAGTTGCCCTTGCACTTCATTCAGGTCGGGATAGGGTTTGCTGGCGCAGAGCAGTCCATCGGAAGCGTAAGGCTCGATCGGTGTATGCCCGTTGAAGTGCGCGACGGCCTCCAGCAAATGGTCAACAGCAATCACTTTCAGTCCCGACGCCAGGCACGCTTCCTCAGCGTTCGCCCGTGGCACCATCAGCCAGCGCCCGGCCTTGCGCGCCGCCAACGCCGCCGGCAACACCCCTCGAACTGCCCGCACCGCACCGGACAGGGCCAACTCCCCCAAACACTCCACGTCATCCAGTGTCAGCGTCGGCACCTGCACACTGGCCGAGAGAATCCCCAGGGCAATCGCCAGATCGAAGCGCCCGCCATCCTTGGGCAAATCCGCCGGCGCCAGATTCAGCGTGATTCGCCGCGCCGGAAATTGCAGCCCCGAATTGATGATCGCACTGCGCACCCGGTCCTTGCTTTCCTTCACCGCCGTCTCGGGCAGGCCGACCATGGTCAAGGATGGCAGGCCGTTGGCCAGATGAACTTCTACGGTGACGGCAGGCGCCTCCACGCCGACTTGGGCGCGGCTGTGGACGATGGAGAGGGACATGGTCGTTCCTTGAGTTGAAGAGCACCGCTTCCTGCGGGTTTGTGAAGGGTAGTTGTGTGTTGGCGTTTTCGCGTGACGGCAGGGGGAGGGAAACTATCGCAGGATATTGCCTGCGCTGGAGTGCGGTTTGATCAATGAAGGCTTCGTGGAGTCGAGCAGGTAGTCCTTTTCCTAAAATGTTGAAAGGTCACTGAGAGTCACGCCCTCTTGGTTGCATTTGGCAAGTCAGCTTATACACTCAAGATTAATGCATAACGTTAAGCTTTAAATTATGATCGTTAGCTTTAAGTGTTCTGAGACCGAGTACCTGTTTCGCAACGGTAAGACCCGTATGTGGTCAGCCATTCTGAGCGTCGTGGAACGAAAGCTGACGATGCTTGATGCTGCTGCCGTGTTGATAGACCTTCGATCCCCGCCGGGTAATCGCCTGGAGGCGCTGGAGGGGAATCGAAAAGGTCAGTACAGCATCCGTATCAACGCTCAATGGCGAATTTGCTTCATTTGGGGTCCTAACGGACCAGAGAATGTCGAAATCGTCGATTATCACTGAGGTGAGTAATGACTAAGAATGGTATGCGCCCGGTTCACCCTGGCGAGATCCTCAAAGAGGAATACCTGGAGCCTCTGAGCCTTACGGCTGCCGCTCTGGCAAGAGCGTTGAATGTGTCGACACCTACGGTGAACGACATCGTGCTCCAGCGTCGGGGTGTCAGTGCTGATATGGCTCTAAGGTTATCTATCTGTCTGGACACTACCCCGGAATTTTGGCTGAACCTGCAATCAACCTACGATTTGCGTAAAGCCGAGATTGAACGAGGGGCTGCGATTCGGGATCAGGTTGAGCGGCTTGCACACTGTGCCTGATTGTTGTCTCGGATTTTCTGAACCCCACGCCAAAAGCGTGGGGTTTTTTTTTATTCAAAATGCGTGAAGCATCTTCGCGGCTCTTTTCCACCAAGGCGCACTGATAGCAGGCTTTGAAGTCCCCTGATCAGGCAGCATCTGCGGCACATCCTGCAACCGAATCCATGGCTGGTTATTCCAGTGCAGCAGGCTCAACGACATTTTTGGCCAGTTGAGCAGGCTCAGTTGTGGGTGTTCGGTTGTGGTGGGGTGTTGGGCGTCTCGCAGGGCCGGGACGACTTCGTGGGTGAGCCATTCACGCAAGGCTCGGTATTCGGGGCAGTAGTGGTAGACGAGCATGGCGTAAACACCGGATTCGCTGATCAGCAGGGTGTTTTCGATGTGACCGTGGATGAGGGTTTTAGTTGTTTGGTGTTGGTCGGGATCGAGTTTTCGGAGTTGGCGGTCGTTGAGATGGATGCGTAGTAGTCGGCCGAGGTCGCGGGCGCTGAACCAGGGTTGGTTTTGCAGGAGGAGGGCGTGGAGGTGGAGTTTGTGGCGGGTGAAGATGTGGGGGATTAGGTAGTTATCGTCCATAGAGCAGTATCCAAGTTCGCTTGATAGATAACTGCCATTTATCGTCGCCAAACAATAAGGGTGGCAGCTGCATGCGGGTTGGCGAACCGGCCAAGCGAATACCGGCAGACCCTAAGGTCTCCCACACACAGCCGCCATAATTCAAATCGGGAGAGAACACCCGATATTGGATGATTGCAGTGTATTGCTTGGTTCCAGGTCGCCAAACCCAGTGCTGAATGTTCAGCCGGGATGAGCTTAGGAACCGGGGCTTAGCGACGCAATCGGACGGCGGTGTGATGTTTGTAGGACGTTGCCGGGATTTTTGCGGGGCTTGGGATCAGAAGATCGCAGCCTTCGGCAGCTCCTACAGGGGGCTGTGTTTCAAAGCGGGTTACTCGGTTGGCGGATTCAGCTTCGCTTCCATCTCCGCGACCTTCGTTTCAAGAGCCTCCAGCCGCGCCCGCGTGCGTGCCAGTACAACCATCTGGCTATCGAACTCTTCCCGGCTCACCAGATCCAGCTTGCTGAAGCCGCTCTGCAGCAACATTTTGAACTGGCTTTCGATTTCGGCTTTCGGCAGAGGCGTGTCACCGCTGAAGAGGCGGGAGGCGGTGCCGGTCAGGGCGTCGAGGAAGTCTTTTGGCGCGAGCATGGGCAATGTCCTGGAAACAATGGCGGGCAGTGTATCACGCAGTGTCTATAGTCATTTGCGCGGGCAAAGGGTGCACGGTTTTCGCGCATCGGGACGGGCGGCGTCGCACCGTTGTTGTGCGTAACGTGCCGGGTGTTGTCGCGAAGTATCCACCATCCGCCGGTAAAGGCTTGAAAACAGTCGGTTTTGTGGAGATGGCAAGCTTTCTGCTTAGATGCTGGTGACCCATGCACTGATGCAGTCGCTGTGACGAATGCAGTGCGCCAGGCGAATCACGGGGAGTGCTTCGCAAGGAGCGGTTAGCTGGCGTCGGACGGGCAGGTAAGGCCGACGATGCGTTACAAAGCCAGGCACTGCGCTTAGACTTGAGACGGGTTTGTTTTCCTGGGGCAAGTCCACCAATTCGGGAGAGAGTTTTCATGAAGCTAGTCACTGCCATCATCAAGCCGTTCAAGCTGGACGACGTACGCGAGTCGCTGTCCGAGATCGGCGTGCAGGGCATTACCGTCACTGAAGTCAAAGGCTTTGGTCGGCAGAAGGGTCACACCGAGCTGTATCGCGGCGCGGAATACGTGGTCGATTTCCTGCCCAAGGTGAAGATCGATGTCGCCATCGACGACAAGGATCTGGACCGGGTAATCGAGGCCATCACCAAGGCTGCCAACACCGGCAAGATCGGTGACGGCAAGATCTTCGTGGTCAATCTGGAACAGGCGATTCGCATCCGTACCGGCGAAACCGATACCGACGCTATCTAAGCCGCCACAAACCCAACGCCCCAGGAGAAAACAATATGACTCTGCGTAAATTCGCAGGGCTAGGAGCCCTGTTGTCCATCGTAATGCCCAGCCTTGCTTTGGCGGCAGACGAAGTGGCGGCCCCGGTCCTCAACTCTGGCGACACTGCCTGGATGTTGACCTCTACAGCCTTGGTGCTGTTCATGACCATTCCCGGCCTCGCGCTGTTCTACGGCGGCATGGTCCGGTCGAAAAACATTCTTTCCGTGATGATGCAGTGCTTCGCCATTACCGGTCTGATCAGCGTCCTGTGGGTCATTTATGGCTACAGCATCGCGTTCGACACCACCGGCATGGAGCAGGGCGTCGTCAACTTCAACTCGTTCTTCGGTGGCATGGGCAAGGCATTCCTTGCCGGTGTCACGCCATCCAGTCTGACCGGTCCTGCGGCGCTGTTCCCTGAAGCGGTGTTCATCACCTTCCAGATGACCTTCGCCATCATCACGCCGGCGCTGATCGTCGGTGCCTTCGCCGAGCGGATGAAGTTCTCCGCGATGCTTGTGTTCATGGGCATCTGGTTCACCCTGGTTTACGCGCCGATTGCGCACATGGTCTGGTCCGGTAACGGCGGCCTGATGTGGGACTGGGGCGTTCTGGACTTCGCCGGCGGCACCGTGGTGCACATCAACGCCGGTGTGGCCGGTCTGGTTGCCTGCCTGGTGCTGGGCAAGCGCAAAGGCTTCCCGACCACGCCGATGGCACCGCACAACCTCGGTTATACCCTGATGGGCGCGGCCATGCTGTGGGTCGGCTGGTTCGGTTTCAACGCCGGTTCCGCCGCTGCGGCCAACGGTACCGCCGGTATGGCGATGCTGGTGACGCAAATCGCGACTGCCGCTGCTGCGCTGGGCTGGATGTTTGCCGAGTGGGTCACCCATGGCAAACCTAGCGCACTGGGCATCGCTTCGGGCGTGGTTGCTGGCCTGGTGGCAATTACCCCGGCTGCCGGCACTGTTGGCCCGATGGGCGCGCTGGTCATCGGTCTGGCGGCTGGCGTGGTGTGCTTCTTCTGCGCCACCACCCTGAAACGCAAGCTCGGCTATGACGATTCCCTGGACGCCTTCGGTGTACACGGTATTGGCGGTATCCTCGGCGCAATCCTGACCGGTGTGTTCGCAGCTCCCTCCCTGGGTGGCTTCGGCACCGTGACCGACATCGCCGCGCAAGTGTGGATTCAGTGCAAAGGCGTAGGTTTCACGGTGATCTACACCGCGATCGCCACGTACATCATCCTCAAGGTACTGGATGCCGTCATGGGTCTGCGCATCAATGAAGAAGAAGAGGCGGTCGGCATCGATCTGGCGCTTCACAACGAACGCGGCTACAACTTGTAAGCACGCGCATAAAAAACTTGCCCGGCTTGCCGGGCATTTTTTTGTCTGAAATTTGTCATTGAGGGGTGAGCTGAAAGGTTTTTTCCTACAGGTTTCAGGATGTTTAGGTCGGGTGTTTTTGTACGGTCGAAGGCTTACATGATTGAAGGAATATTAGGGCCTTTGTTTTTTCCCAGAGCGCGCTAGAATGCGCCCCGAACGTGCGGAGAACTGTATGTGGCAACAGACTCTGATTACCTTGCGGGCGAGGCCCCGGGGCTTTCACCTGGTAACGGACGAGTTACTCGCCGGCCTGCCTGAACTCAAGGCGTGTCGGGTCGGTCTGTTGCATTTGTGGCTGCAGCATACCTCGGCGTCGTTGACCATCAACGAGAACGCCGATCCGGCGGTACGTCGCGACTTCGAACGGTTTTTCAATCGTCTGATCCCACAAGGAGCAGACGGCTATGAGCATAACGACGAAGGCCAGGACGACCTCCCGGCGCACTTCAAGGCCAGCGTGCTTGGCTGTCAGCTCTGTTTGCCGATTTCGGCAGGCCGGCTGGCGTTGGGAACCTGGCAAGGCGTTTACCTGGGCGAGCACCGCGACCATGGCGGTGCCCGCAAAGTCCTCGCCACCGTGCACGGTGAAGAGGCATAACCGCTGGTCAGCAGCGGCTGTTGATTTTTTTCCGGCAGCCTTCGACAGAGGGCAAAGCTGGGCTATAACTAATCTGCTTTTCGCAAGTCATGAGGTAGAACATGAGCGACGATGATCTGGAAAACGACGACCTCGAAGTAGGCGACGACGACGAAACCGAAGAAGGTCTGGAAGCAGCGGCGGAAGACGTCGCTGAAGACGACGGCGGTGATGCGCCGGTTCCGGCCGCCAAAGGCAAGGCCAAGGCAGCGGTATCGGTCGATGAGCTGCCGAGTGTCGAAGCCAAGAACAAGGAACGCGACGCCCTGGCCAAGGCCATGGAAGAGTTCCTGGCCCGTGGTGGCAAGGTGCAGGAAGTGGAGGCCAATGTGGTCGCCGATCCTCCCAAGAAGCCGGATAACAAGTACGGCAGCCGGCCTATCTGAGGCCTGCTACCCGCTTGCTGAAAAAGCCCGCCGTCGCTGCGGGCTTTTTCATGCCTGAAGCAAAGCTTTCGGGTTGAACACAATCTACTGTGGGAGCGGGCTTGCTCGCGAAGGCGTCCTGTCAGCCAACATCAATGTCGACTGGTACACCGCATTCGCGAGCAAGCCCGCTCCCACAGTGTCAGGCCGAAGCCTTGTTCCACCGCGCCAACAACGCTGGTAACTCGGTCAGGCTGCCAATCTGCGCATCCGGCAACCGTTCCGCTTCCCAGACCTTGCCCGCCGGGTTGAACCAGATCGCCCGCATCCCCGCTTGTTGCGCACCGGCAATGTCATCGCCCGGATGATCGCCAATATGCACCGCCGTATCAGCCGTCGCGCCACCGCGTTGCAGGGCTTCATGGAACAGTCGCGCATCAGGTTTGGCGATGCCGATGTCTTCGGCGCACAACGCAAACTTGAAGTAGTCCGCCAGCCCCAGCCGACGCACATCGGCGTTGCCATTGGTGACCACGCCGAGGGCGTAATGGTTGGCCAGCAACTCCAGAGTCGGTTGCACCTCCGGAAATATTTCCAGCTGATGCCGGGCATGCAGAAACACTTCGAAACTTTGATCGGCCAGGTCCGACGCCTCGGCATGGGGATATCCGGCTTCTTCCAGGGCCTGGAACAACACGCGCCGACGCAAGGCGCTAATGCGGTGCTTGAGGTTCGGCTCGATGCTCAGGATGCGTTCGCGTATGGCCCACAAATGTTCCACCGGCACCGCCCCCAGGTTGGGCGCATGTTCGGTCAGCCATGCACGCAATATGGCTTCGGCGCTGACGATGACGGGTGCGGTGTCCCACAGGGTGTCGTCGAGGTCGAAGGTGATCAACTGAATGCTCATGAATCGTCGCCCTTAATGCGTTTGGCCCTTGGGTGGGCGCTGTCGTAGACCGTGGCCAGGTGCTGGAAGTCCAGGTGGGTGTAGATCTGTGTGGTCTTGATGTCCGAGTGCCCGAGCAGTTCCTGCACCGCGCGCAGGTCCTGGGAGGATTCCAGCAGATGGCTGGCGAAGGAGTGCCGCAGCATGTGCGGATGCAGATTCTGTCCCAGTTCGCGCTCGCCGGCAGCCTTGACCCGCACCTGGATCGCCCGTGGGCCGAGACGTCGCCCCTGTTGGCTGACGAACACCGCATCGTCCGCCGGGTTGGCCATGGCCCGCAGTGGCAGCCACTGCTCCAGCGCTTCGCGGGCTTTTTTTCCTACCGGCAGCAGGCGGGTCTTGCTGCCTTTGCCGAGCACCTGGACCATGCCGTCGGCGAGGTCGAGTTGATCGAGATTGAGTCCTGTCAGCTCCGACAGCCGCAGCCCGGAAGAGTAGAACAACTCCAGAATCGCCTGGTCCCGACGTGCCAGAAAGTCATCCTCCACACCACCTTCCAGCAGTTGCAGGGCGCGGTCGGTGTCGAGGGTTTTCGGCAGGCGGCGTTCACCTTTCGGCGGCGCCAGACCATTGGCCGGATCGTGGTCGCACAGGCCTTCGCGATTGAGGTAGTGATAGAGCCCGCGAACGGCCGACAACAATCGCGCCAGGCTGCGGGATGATTGCCCTTGGGCGTGCAGGCGGGCAATCAGGCTGCGCAGGCGCTGGATGTCCAGCGCCGCCCAACTGCCGATGTTCTGTTTGACGCACCAGCCCAGCACTTTATCGAGGTCGCGGCGGTAGGCCGACAGCGTGTGCGGCGACACCTGCCGCTCACTGCGCAGGTGTTCGCAGTAAGCGTCCAGTTGTCGTTCCATGTTCAGCGTACCGAGCGCAGGGAATTGTTGACCCGTGGCAGCACGCGACCCATGACTTCAGCGATGTAGCTCAGGAACAAGGTGCCCACCGAGCTTTTGTAGTGCTGCGGATCACGGCTGGCGATGGCCAGGATGCCGTGGATGCCCTGGTGGCTGATGGCGACGACCGCGGTGGAGCCGATCTGCTTGCGCTGTTCTTCGCCGAACAGGAAGTCCAGTTCATGCTCGCGCAGGCTGCCGCTGACGCTTTTGTCTTCCGAGAGCAAACCGCCGATGGCCACTTGCGCTTCGGCGTGAGTGACCCAGCGGCCCACCGGCATGGCGTTTTCGCCGAGCAGGATGAGGCTGACGAAGGGCACCTGAAACTCCTGGCGCAGGCTGTCTTCGACGCACATCACCACGTCTTCCAGGCTGGCGGCGTCCATCAGCGCGAGGATCAGGCGACGGGTCTTTTCGAACAACCGGTCGTTGTCCCGGGCCACGTCCATCAAATGCGACAGGCGATGACGCAGTTCAATGTTGCGGTCGCGCAGAATGGTCATCTGACGCTCCACCAGCGACACGGTATCGCCGCGTCGATGGGGAATACGCAGGGACGGGAGCAGCTCTTCGTGCTCGACGAAGAAGTCCGGATGAGCCTCCAGGTACGCGGCAACAGCCGCCGCCTCCAGGCTTTCGGACGGTGATTCGTCAGCTTGTCGTGCGGGTACCTGAGGCTTGTCTGTCATGGATTTCGCTCACTCAAAGACGCACTTGTCCTTCGTATACGCGCACTGCCGGGCCGGTCATCATCACCGGTTGGCCAGGGCCTGCCCATTCGATGGACAAGCGCCCGCCAGGCAGGTCGATCAATAGCGGCGAATCCATCCACCCCTGGCTGATCGCGGCCACTGCGGCGGCACAGGCGCCGGTTCCGCAAGCCTGGGTTTCCCCGGCTCCACGTTCCCAGACGCGCAACTGCGCGCGGCTCCGGTCGATGACCTGGAGAAAACCGACATTGACCCGTGCCGGGAAGCGCGGGTGATGTTCGATTTTCGGCCCCAGCTCATGCACCGGCGCGTTGTTGATATCGCTGACCCGCAGCACGGCATGGGGGTTGCCCATGGACACGGCGGCCAGGTCGACCGGGGTGCCGTCGACGTCGACCTGATAACTCTTGGCCTGCTCCGGTGCCTGGAACGGAATATCCGCCGGCACCAGGCGCGGGGCGCCCATGTTCACGCTGATCTGGCCGTCGTTACGCACGTCCAGTTCGATGATGCCGCTTTTGGTCTCGACCCGAATCAGCCGCTTTGCGGTCAGGCGCTTGTCGAGCACGAAACGGGCGAAGCAGCGCGCACCGTTGCCGCACTGTTCCACTTCGGAGCCGTCGGCGTTGAAGATCCGGTAGCGGAAATCCACGTCCGGATTGCTCGGTGCCTCGACGATCAGCAACTGGTCGAAACCGATGCCGGTGTGCCGGTCGCCCCATTGCTTGGCATGCTTGGGCAGGATGTGCGCGTGCTGGCTGACCAGGTCGAGGACCATGAAGTCATTGCCCAGGCCGTGCATCTTGGTAAAACGCAGCAGCATGGTTTTACTCCGGCAGCAGGCTTTCGCCAGCAAACAACTCGGCTACCGTTTCACGGCGACGCACTTCAAATGCCTGATCACCGTCCACCAACACTTCAGCGGAACGGCCGCGGGTGTTGTAGTTGGAACTCATGACAAACCCGTAGGCACCGGCCGAATGCACGGCCAGCAGGTCGCCTTCTTCCAGGGCCAGCTGACGATCCTTGGCCAGGAAGTCGCCGGTCTCGCAGATCGGGCCGACGATGTCGTAGGCGCGGGCCGCCGATTGACGCGGGCGCACGGCCGTGACGTCCATCCAGGCCTGGTACAGCGCCGGGCGGATCAGGTCGTTCATGGCGGCGTCGACGATGGCGAAGTCTTTGTGCTCGGTGTGCTTGAGGTATTCGACCTGGGTCAGCAATACACCGGCGTTGGCGACGATGAAGCGGCCCGGCTCGAACACCAGCGCCAGGTCGCGACCATCGAGGCGTTCACGCACGGCCTTGATGTAGTCGGCAGCCAGTGGCGGCTCCTCGTCCTTGTAGCGCACGCCCAGGCCACCACCGAGATCGATGTGGCGCAGGTAGATGCCGCAATCGCCAAGGCGGTCGACCAGGCCCAGCAGGCGGTCGAGAGCGTCGATGAACGGCGGCAGGGTGGTCAGTTGCGAGCCGATGTGGCAATCGACGCCGACCACTTCCAGGTTCGGCAGTTGCGCGGCACGCACGTACACGTCTTCGGCGTCGGCGATGGCGATGCCGAACTTGTTCTCTTTGAGACCGGTGGAAATGTACGGGTGGGTGCCGGCATCGACGTCCGGGTTGACGCGCAACGAAATCGGCGCGCGAACGCCCAGTTCGGCAGCGACCACTTGCAGGCGTTCGAGCTCGTCGGTGGATTCGACGTTGAAGCAGTGCACGCCGACTTCCAGGGCGCGACGCATGTCGTCACGGGTCTTGCCGACGCCGGAGAACACGATCTTGTCGGCGCTGCCGCCAGCGGCCAGTACACGCTCCAGTTCACCACGGGAGACGATGTCGAAACCGGCGCCCAGACGCGCCAGGACATTCAGGACGCCCAGGTTGGAGTTGGCCTTGACTGCGAAGCACACCAGGTGCGGCGTGCCAGTCAGCGCATCGGCATAAGCCAGGTACTGGGCTTCGATGTGTGCACGGGAGTAAACGTAGGTCGGTGTACCAAAGCGCTCGGCGATGGCAGACAGGGCAACACCTTCCGCGAACAGTTCACCGTCACGGTAGTTAAAAGCGTCCATGAGGTTCCCTTATTATTGGTAGACGTCGTGCTTGTGTGCTTTGGAGGCAGGCTGCTGCTGCGACGACTTGGCCTGCTCGACAGGGTCCTGGTCTTCATCGGGCAGGTACAGCGGGCCTTTTTGACCGCAGGCCGACACAAGGCAGGCAACCGCGAGGAGCGCAGCAAGGGAAGAGATCAGGCGCTTCATGGCGAAATCCTTGAAAATGCATTAATTGCGCCGGAGTATACCGGCCACCCGGCAGCTTGCCTATGCAACGGACCGCCCGTCCGGCGGGGGTTGGGCCGATGTCCGTAACATAAGTGCAATCCATTGTGGGAGCGGGCTTGCTCGCGAAAGCGCTGCATCAGTCAATGCGGATGTCGACTGACACACCGCATTCGCGAGCAAGCCCGCTCCCACAGGTACAGCACTTGACCTATTGATATCGGCCCGCGGTCGTTATTCTTTGCATTCAGCAGGGCTCGGTCGTATCTTGCGGCGCTTGAGCCTGATCAGACACTTTTTGAGGTTGCCGTAATGAGTTTGTCCGAAGCGCGTTTCCACGACCTGGTCGATGCCACCCAGCAAACCCTGGAGGACATCTTTGACGACAGCGACCTGGATATCGACCTCGAAAGCTCGGCCGGTGTGCTGACCGTCAAGTTCGAGAACGGCAGCCAGTTGATCTTCAGTCGCCAGGAGCCGCTGCGTCAGCTGTGGCTGGCGGCGGTGTCCGGTGGTTTCCACTTCGACTACGACGAAGAAAGCGAGCGCTGGATGTGCGACAAGAGTGAAGAGCAGTTGGGTGAAATGCTCGAGCGTATCGTCAAGCAGCAGGCCGGTGTCGAGCTCGATTTCGAAGGCCTGTGAGATCGTGACCCAGCCTGCGTCTGTCCGCCCACCGAAGCCGCTCTACAGCAATGTCAGCCCGGCGGTGCCGTCGCCGTGCAGCGGAGTGTGTCGGCTGGACGAGCAGAAAGTCTGCCTGGGCTGCTTCCGCCATGTCGAAGACATCCGCGAATGGCGCTCGGCGGACGATGATCGCCGCCGTGTCATTTGCGCCCAGGCTGCTCACCGCAAATCCTTGGCATAAAGGCTTTTGTGGCGAGGGAGCTTGCTCCCGTTCGGTTGCGAAGCAACCGCAAGCTTTTAGGGCCGCTTCGCGCCCCAGCGGGAGCAAGCTCCCTCGCCACAATGGACCGCGCGGGAGCTGGATCGCCCAGCTTGTATATTTTTTGAGCTGTGATAGTGTCCGGTAACGCCTCAACCCACCGAGGCTTGTGAAAACCCCGCCTTTTTCTGGCGGGGTTTTGCTTTTTTCGTGCAGAAGAAAGGAGTCTGCCCAAATCATGACCGCACCTTCCATCACCCTTACCCGTCTGGACGTCCAGCGTCTGGAGCGCCTGATCGACAGCCTGGACGACACGCTGCCGGGCGTTATTGCGCTGCAAACCGAACTGGATCGCGCCGATACCGTGGTCGGCCACGATGAAGTGCCGGCGGATGTCGTGACCATGAATTCCCGTGTGCATTGCCGGGAAGAAGGCAGTGGCAAGGACTACCACCTGACCCTGGTGTACCCCAAGGATGCGAATGCCGACGAAGGCAAGGTCTCGATCCTGGCGCCGGTGGGCAGCGCGCTGCTCGGCCTGAAGGTTGGCCAGCATATCGATTGGCCGGCTCCGGGCGGCAAGACCCTGAAGCTGACGTTGCTGGAAGTCGAATCGCAGCCGGCCAATGGCGGTGCGTTCCCGGAGTGACATCCCCTCAGACCTGATCGAGCGCCTCGTTCAATGCCTGCTCCAGGTCTGCTTTGTAACGCAGGTACAAATGGGTGGAACTCTGCCCTTCGCCGAGCAGGCCTGACAGGTCGAGGTCGGTGATGTAGCAGCGGTAGCGTTCGGTTTCCCGGCGCTGCCCGACGATTTCCCGGGCGACCACGCTGAACAGCTGGTCGCCATGCTCCAGTTCGGAAAACTCCCGTTGATTGCAATACAACGTCACCTGCACCTGACCCGGTGCAGCTTTGCCGACGATCGCCTGCACGTCGTAAAACGGTTTGTTCACTGGCGTCTGTGGCGCCGGCCGGGCTTCAATGCGACGCGCCCGGCCAGGGCCTGACGGTAACAGTTGGCAATACAGGGTGTCGAGGTTCAAGGGGTGGGCAGCGTCCATCGGCAACAGGGTATCGCGACGGTACTGGATCGATTGCAGGAAGCGCTGCAGCGGCACCAGCAGGCTTTGCTCGTCGTGCCAGGGCAGGCGTTGCTGCCACAGGGCATTGAACTCATCGAGCACGTACAGATCAGCCTGATCTTCGTTGACCCGATAGAACACTTGGATGCAGTCCGGCTGGCCCGTTGGCAGGAACAGCGCAAGGTCGTGCTCTTCCAGTGCGTTTGGATCCAGGTGAAGCGGGCTGTAGCTCGCCATTTCTTCACCCAGGTAGTCGATCAACGCGGGCAGGGTGGCCAGTGCGATGTGCTGGACCTGTCCCGGCACCAGCTCCAGTACGTGGTAGTGCTGCTGGACCTGGATCAGGTAGCGATGATTGAGCCGGCTCAGCAGCAGGTTCTGCGCGGTGTCGAGGATGTCTTCCACCCGTTGGGCGATGAACTGCGCGCGGTTATGGCAGAAACAGCGCACCCTCAGCTTCGGCTGTTGCGGCCCGGCGGGCAGGTTGTTGAGGTAATCGCGAATGCAGTCGAGCAGGGCGTGGGGGCCGTCGTAGCGAGCCACCAGCACTTCGTTCCAGCTATTGAGCGTGACCTGGTCCAGCGTCAGCACCAGGTTTTCCCGAACCCCGGCGTAGCTCAGGGAGTCGGTGCGCTCAGTGGTCATCAGGATGTTCAGGTCGCGATGGTGCTTGAGCGGATCGATACCGACATTCACCAGAATCAGCACTTCACTCGGCACGCTGGCGCGCAACAAAGGTTCTTCGGCGACGGTGGGCAAGGGCAGGGCGATAGTCTGTTGCAGGCTGCCGAGCAGGTTGAACAGCTCGAACTCGCTCAAGTCGCTGGTACCAGGGTGCAGGGCCAGGCGGGTACTGCTGTCGATTACGCCATTGCGGTGGCACCAGGTCAGCAGCTCGAGCAAGTGACGGCTGCGTTTGATCGGCGCGAAATGTTCCCACTCCAGCGCCGTCAGGCTGCCGTTGTACAAACCCCACTGGCTTTGCCCCGGTTCTTTCCTGTTCGGCGCGTGCACCAGCGTCAGGGTGTCTTCGGCCAGGTCCGGGGCGATACCGGGGTTGATGAATTCGACTTTGCCGGCCTTGCGCTCGAACGCGGCGTATAGCCGACGCCCGAGCACGCTCAGGTCGCGCTTGTTGATGCGGCTGACCGTTTGCTCCTGTCGGGCAAACTGGGTGAGGAATCGGTAGCTGTAGTTCAGTTCATTGACCAGCGCCCGCCGCTCGGAGCCGACCTGGCGGACTTTCCACTGGCTGCGGCTATCGAGCAGGGCCAGTTGGCGCTGGTCCCAGCGCCATTCATGGGCTAGGCGCTCGAGCAAAGAGCGTTGCCAGCTCTGGGTGCGGCTGCTGCCGGTCAGTTTGCGATTGACCTTCAGGTACAGCGCGCGACGCACCAGTTCCAGCCGTTCCGGTTCGTTGCGGGCGATCAGGTATTCCTCGATGCGCCGGTACACCACGACGTACGGGTCCAGCTCGTCGAGGTCGAGCCGGTTGGCGAACACCGCTTGCTTGAAGCGCAGGCTCAGGCAATGGACCCTGGGGTGTTCGCTGGCATATACCTCGGTCAGCAGCAGTTTGAGTACCGACTTGTAGGGCGACTCGATGCCCTTGAACAGCTGCCAGAGCCCGGCGCCGATAAATTCGCCGGGCGGGATAAAGGCCAGGTTGCCGAGGTCGAGGGTTTCATCGGCGCGGATAAAGCGCTTGGAAATCAAGGTATGGGTGTAGCGGTCGTAGCTCGATTCTTCGTAGACCGGCACCAGCCACCAGATCGGCGTACGCCCGGCCAGCCAGATCGCGGTGCGGTAAAACTCGTCCAGCAACAGGTAGTGCTGGGTGGTGCCGCAATCCTCCGAACTCAGCTGGGTATCGCGCTCGCCACGGACG
Organism: Pseudomonas sp. FW305-70; assembly: GCF_058783925.1. NCBI lineage: Bacteria > Pseudomonadati > Pseudomonadota > Gammaproteobacteria > Pseudomonadales > Pseudomonadaceae > Pseudomonas > Pseudomonas sp. FW305-70. The sequence goes on along the minus strand of NZ_JBYSYZ010000005.1, from coordinate 229,996 downwards.
AAACGGGTCGGTTCGATCAGGAAAAAGTGCGCTTCGGCGCCCTGGCTAGCGGCCCAGGCTTCCAGCAGCTGGCATTTTTTGCGCAGTTCGGCGAGTTCGTTCTCGGTCAGGTCCGGCCCATGGCAGACCCACACATCCATGTCGCTCTGGTCGGCTTGGGCCAGGGTGCCGAGGCTGCCCATCAGGAACAGTCCGTGAATCGGCCTCGGCGGATTGCTGCCGTGGCGAGGCTTGTAGGAAAACGAGCGGGTCAGGCGCTGGGCTTCTGCGAGGACATTGGCGTCCGGTTCGAAATTCGACAGCCCCGCCGGCGTACTACCGGAAACGTAGCCGGGCAGTAGCGGATGATTAACGTGGAAAAACAGCGGCAGCAAGGTCAGGACCCCTTGCTGGCGGGTCGACAAGCCTTCCATGGCGCGAGCCATGCGCCCTTCGTTAAGTTTCAGAAAACGTGCGCGCAGCTGGCTGAGAACCTTGCGGTCGATTCCCTCGTCCAGATCGGGGCGGATTTCATGGGTGCGCGTCATGTCAGCTCAAACCGGCTCGCAGGGCTCGGACGTGGGGCTCTTCGGATGAGGGGCAGTTTAGCGCCTTGAGGCGAGGACTTTTAAGCTGATTTGTTTTTCTGGCGTCAGATTTTTATCGGTGGAGACAGACATCAGGGGGGATGTGCCCGCGGAAATCCCTGGATCGGGGTCTCCGTGGGCGATGCGGCAGAATTCAGGCTGTTACTTCGGCGTTAAGAATTGTCAGCACGCTTTGCACATTTTGCGCGGCATCACGACCCAGGCTGGTCAGGTAGCCACCATCAGGCTGATCGGTCAGTTCTTTTTCAAAGAGACGTTTGGCGGCGGCAATGTGTTTCGGGGCAGCGGTCTGATGAATTTTCAGACCTTCCTGGGAACTGTCCAGGTTGAAGAGTGCGAGGACTTCCAGTTCGGCAACCAGCTCAGGGGTAAGCGACATAAGGACTCCAGACTTTCTAGGAATTGGACGACAGCGCTCCTAAGGTGAGCTCACTTGCGCGGCATGTCCAGTGCTCGCGACAGGGTTTTTTTTCCTCTGTAGGAGCGAGCTTGCTCGCGATGGTCTTCAACGATGACGCTGGAAACCTGACGCTCCGCGGCGCTCTCGGGTTTTTCGCGAGCAAGCTCGCTCCTACAGGGAGGGCGTGGATTTACTGCTTTTGCGGCGGCAACTCGGGCAATGCGCGCAGCGCGGCTTCGTACCATTCGGTATTGAACGCGCGGTCTTCTTCGAGGATCGCGTCGATTTCTACCGCCAAAACGTGAGCCATCAGGTTGAGAATCTCTTCCCGCTCGTAGCCCACCAGGGTCAGCTTGTTGAAGGTCGCCTTGGCCGCTGGCGGGTTGTCGCTTTCGATCTGGTTTTCGATGGCTTCGATCAAGGTGTTTTCGGCGAACTCTTCTTCGTCGTCTTCGATATCGATTGGCTCGCTCATGGCAGGCTCCTCAGGGAAAGGTGGCCAGTTTACCCGTATTCATTGGCGTGATGCTGCTGGCAAGAAACCCTCGAGCGTTCTATAAACAGGCACTGCCCACCCCGCACGGCCTGGAGGCTTTGTGATGATCAAGCTTTATGGATTCTCCGTCAGTAACTACTACAACATGGTCAAACTGGCGCTGCTGGAAAAAGGACTGCCTTTCGAAGAAGTGCCGTTTTACGGCGGCACCGCCCCTGAAGCACTGGCCATCAGCCCGCGTGGAAAGGTCCCGGTACTGCACGTAGAGCAGGGGTTCATCAATGAAACCAGCATAATCCTCGAGTACCTCGAGCAAAATCACAGCGGCACGCCGCTGCTGCCGAGCGACCCGTTCGAGCGCGCGCAAGTACTGGCACTGGCCAGGGAAATCGAACTGTATATTGAACTGCCAGCGCGAGCCTGCTACGCCGAAGCGTTTTTCGGCATGACCCTGCCGGATGCGATCAAGGAAAAAACCAAGGCCGAACTGTTGCTGGGGATGGCTGCGCTGGGCCGGCACGGCAAATTCAGCCCTTACGTCGCTGGCGACAGCTTGAGCGTGGCGGATCTGTATTTCCTGTTCAGCGTGCCACTGGCGTGTGGCGTGGCGCACAAGTTGTTCGGCATTGATTTGTTGGCTGAGATGCCGAAGGCGAAGGCGTTGCTGGAGCGGTTGGGGGACAACCCGAACGTGCAGCGCGTGGCGGCGGATCGGGAAGCGGCAATGCCGGCGTTCATGGCGAAGATTGCTGCCAGGAAGTAGATTTTTGCGGCGTTCTGTCGATCGCCTTCGCGAGCAAGCCCGCTCCCACATTGGATTGGGTTCTCACATCAAACCCTGTGGGAGCGGGCTTGCTCGCGAAGCTTTTGACGATTTAGCGGCTGGCCAGAAGTGCCTGACCGCGAGCCACTGCAGCCTTCACCTGAGCCGGCGCGGTGCCGCCGATGTGATTGCGGGCATTGACCGAGCCTTCGAGGGTCAGCACGGCGAACACGTCCTGATCGATCTGGTCGCTGAACTTGCGCAGTTCTTCCAGGCTCATTTCCGCCAGGTCCTTGCCGCTGTCCACGCCGTACTTGACGGCATGACCGACGATTTCGTGGCAATCACGGAATGGCAGGCCGCGACGCACCAGGTAGTCGGCCAGGTCGGTGGCGGTGGAGAAGCCGCGCAGGGCTGCTTCACGCATCATCGCGTGCTTGGGCTTGATCGCCGGCACCATGTCGGCAAAGGCCCGCAGCGAGTCTCGCAGGGTGTCGGCGGCGTCGAACAGCGGTTCCTTGTCTTCCTGGTTGTCCTTGTTGTAGGCCAGGGGCTGGCCTTTCATCAGGGTCAGCAGGCCCATCAGCGCGCCGAATACGCGACCGGTCTTGCCGCGAACCAGCTCCGGAACGTCCGGGTTTTTCTTTTGCGGCATGATCGAGCTGCCGGTGCAGAAGCGGTCGGGCAGGTCGATGAACTGGAATTGCGCGCTGGTCCACAGCACCAGCTCTTCGGAGAAGCGCGACAGGTGCATCATCGCGATACTGGCGGCCGAGCAGAATTCGATGGCGAAATCGCGATCGGAGACGTTATCCAGCGAATTGCCGCCAACCGCGTCGAAACCCAGCAGTTGGGCGGTGTATTCACGATCGATCGGGTAGGTGGTGCCGGCCAGTGCCGCACTGCCCAGCGGCATGCGGTTGGTACGCTTGCGGCAGTCGACCAGGCGCTCGTAGTCACGGCTGAGCATCTCGAACCAGGCCAGCATGTGGTGCCCGAAGGTCACTGGCTGGGCGGTCTGCAGGTGGGTGAACCCCGGCATGATGCTGGCGGCTTCGCGCTCCGCCTGCTCCAGCAGGCCTTTTTGCAGGCGAGTGATTTCGGCCAGGATCAGGTCGATTTCGTCACGCAACCACAGGCGGATATCGGTGGCGACCTGATCGTTACGGCTGCGGCCGGTGTGCAGTTTTTTACCGGTCACGCCGATGCGGTCGGTCAGCCGCGCCTCGATGTTCATGTGGACGTCTTCAAGGTCGATGCGCCAGTCGAACTGGCCGGCCTCGATTTCACCCTGGATGGTCTTCAGGCCATCGATGATGCTGTCGCGCTCGGCATCGGTCAGCACGCCGACCTTGGCCAGCATGGTGGCGTGGGCGATCGAACCCATGATGTCGTGGCGATACAGGCGCTGGTCGAAAGTGACGGAGGCGGTGAAGCGGGCGACGAAGGCGTCGACGGGTTCACTGAAGCGGCCGCCCCAGGACTGATTGGTCTTGTCAGTGCTCATGAATTCGCTCGTATCGGCTTGAAGAAAGAAGGCGTGGAACGCTGGCGCGGATAATAACAGGGTTGCCAACCCTGTCGCTGACACTGGTCGATACGTTTTTTGTGTGGGAGCGAGCTTGCTCGCGATGGGCGTTAACGATAACGCGTACTTTCTGGATAAACGCGTCGACGCCAGGTTCATCGCGAGCAAGCTCGCTCCTGCATTAGCGCAACGATATTTTTCATTTGAGCAATAACGTCCCGGCAAACGTCTACAGTTGGACAGTAGGATCAGCGCACTTCTCGGTGCAGCCGCTGATCATAAGTAGAGGGGGGGTGTTCATATTGCATATCAGCAAACCCTGTGGCGATGTGTCGCCAATGCGGGCCCGGGCCGCCAATCGCCCGGCAGATGAAAATTTAGCCGCCGGACCAGCGGCACTTTTTGACGCTCGGGCTAGTCTTAGCGTGGATCGCGGTGACGGACGTCACTTCACCTGTCTACGCTATCCTTGTGCGAGACTCACGCAGGAATCCAGCGCAATATGAATGTCCTGATCGTTGATGACGAACCCTTGGCCCGCGAGCGCCTGTGCCGAATGGTTGGCGAACTCGAGGGATACAGTGTCCTGGAGCCTAATGCCACGAATGGCGAAGAGGCGTTGGCACTGATCGACAGCCACAAGCCGGATATCGTGCTGCTTGATATCCGCATGCCCGGCCTCGATGGCCTGCAAGTGGCTGCACGGTTATGCGAACGCGAAACTCCGCCCGCCGTGGTGTTCTGCGCCGGGCCCGATGAATTTGCCGTGGAAGCCTTACAGGCCAGCGCCGTAGGCTATCTGGTGAAACCTGTGAGAACTGAACAGTTACATGACGCATTAAAGAGAGCCGAGCGCCCCAATCGTGCCCAGCTCGCCGCCCTGACCCGCCCTGCTGCCGAAAGCGGCAGCGGACCGCGCAGCCATATCAGCGCCCGAACCCGTAAAGGGATCGAGCTGATTCCGCTGGATCAGGTGGTGTACTTCATTGCCGACCACAAATACGTAACCTTGCGTCACGAAAGCGGTGAAGTACTGCTCGATGAGCCACTCAAGGCCCTCGAGGACGAGTTCGGTGACCGTTTCGTGCGTATCCATCGCAACGCACTGGTCGCCCGTGAGCGTATCGAGCGACTGCAACGCACACCCCTGGGGCATTTCCAGCTGTTCCTCAAAGGCCTCAATGGTGATGCGCTGATCGTCAGTCGGCGCCATGTGGCTGGCGTGCGCAAGATGATGCAACAGCTTTAAACAGCTGTTTGCAGGCGAATTTCACACCCGATTGCCGGACATCCGGGGCCAGGGAGGCCGAGTAGTATCTGATACAAGTCAAAGTGGATTTGGCTGAGCTGTTATTATCCGCCGTATCTATTCAGTACGGATTGATCCATGTCCTCTCGCCAGATCCGCATCGCCACCCGCAAAAGCGCACTCGCCCTGTGGCAGGCCGAATACGTCAAAGCCCGCCTTGAAGCGGCTCACCCGGGCCTGCTGGTGACTCTCGTCCCCATGGTCAGCCGTGGTGACAAGCTGCTTGACTCTCCGCTGTCGAAAATCGGTGGCAAAGGCCTGTTCGTCAAGGAACTCGAAACCGCGCTGTTGGACAATGAAGCCGACATCGCCGTGCACTCCATGAAGGACGTGCCGATGGACTTCCCCGAAGGCCTCGGCCTGTACTGCATTTGCGAACGGGAAGACCCGCGCGACGCCTTCGTTTCCAACACCTTCACCAGCCTGGATGAGTTGCCTCAGGGCAGTATCGTCGGCACCTCCAGCCTGCGCCGCCAGGCGCAGTTGCTGACCCGTCGCCCTGATCTGGAAATCCGCTTCCTGCGTGGCAACGTCAACACGCGCCTGGCCAAGCTCGATGCCGGTGAATACGACGCCATCATCCTTGCCGCTGCCGGCTTGATCCGGCTGGGCTTTGAAGATCGCATCACTTCGGCCATCAGTGTCGACGACAGCCTTCCGGCCGGTGGCCAGGGCGCGGTGGGTATCGAATGCCGCAGCGCCGACAGTGAGATCCATGCGCTGCTGGCGCCCCTGCATCACCAGGACACCGCCACCCGCGTGACCGCCGAACGAGCCCTCAACAAGCACCTCAATGGCGGTTGCCAGGTACCGATTGCCTGCTACGCCGTGCTGGAGGGTGAACAGCTCTGGTTGCGCGGACTGGTGGGTGATCCAGCCGGTGGCCTGCTGCTCAGCGCACAAGCCCGTGCCCCTCGCGGCGATGCCGAGGCACTGGGTGTGCGTGTCGCTGAAGACCTTCTAAGCCAGGGTGCCGACGCCATTCTCAAAGCGGTCTACGGCGAGGCAGGTCACGAGTGATCGGCTGGCGCTTGCTGCTGACGCGTCCCGCCGATGAGGCGGCGGCGCTGGGCAGCTTTTTGGCCGAACAGGGGATTTTCAGCAGCAGTCTGCCGCTTTTGGACATCGTGCCGATTGCGGCGACTGACACAATGCGCCAGCTGATTCAGACGCTGGAAACGTTCTGCGCAATCATCGTGGTCAGCAAGCCGGCCGCCCGGATCGGCGTCGAACTGCTTGAGCGGTTTCGGCCCGCGCCGCCCGCTGTGAAGTGGTTCAGCGTCGGCGCGGCGACAGCGCAGATCCTCCAGTCTCACGGATTGGATGTGAGCTTCCCGGCAGAAGGCGATGACAGTGAGGCCTTGCTCGAACTTTCCCGCCTGCGCGAGGCGATCGCACAACCCGATGGGCGGGTACTGATCCTGCGCGGGGAGGGTGGGCGCGAATTGCTGGCTGAGCGTTTGCGTGAGCTTGGTGCTAGTGTCGAGTATCTGGAGCTGTACCGCCGGGCAATGCCGATTTACCCGCCGCAAGTGCTACCGCAACGGATCCAGGCGGAACGCCTGAACGGGCTGGTGGTCAGCAGTGGACAAGGTTTTGAGCACCTGCATCAATTGGCCGGCGATGCCTGGCCGCAATTGGCGCGGTTGCCGTTGTTTGTACCAAGCCCCAGGGTTGCCGAGCTGGCGCGTGTCGCCGGGGCCAAAACAGTTGTGGATTGTCGCGGCGCGAGTGCCGCGGCCTTGCTGACGGCGTTACGGGAGCAACCCGTACCCGTTTTCTGATGCAAAGGATGGATACGTGAGCGAAACAGCCTTGCCTAAAGATGACTCGCGACCGGTGCTTGATGCACCTGTTGATGCACCTGTAGATGAAATGCCGCTGCCACCACCAGCTGCCGAGCAGCGTCGAGGCAATGGTCTGGCAATCCTCGCGCTGATGTTGGGTGCGGCCGGTGTAGCGGTGGGCGGTTGGGGTGTCTGGCAGGTGCGTCACCTGCAAGCCAATAGTCAGCAGCAACTGAGCCAGGTACAGGCGTTGAATGACCAGGCGCAAAACCTCAAGCTCAATGAGGAGCGCCTGAGCGCACGCCTGGCGCAATTGCCCCCCGCCGATGAGCTGGAAGCGCGCAGTCGCCTGGTGATCCAGCTGCAAGGTGATCAGCAGCGTTTGAACCAGCGTCTGGAAACCGTACTCGGCGCCAGTCGCAAGGACTGGCGTCTGGCCGAGGCCGAGCACTTGCTGCGTCTGGCCAGTCTGCGACTGTCTGCCTTGCAAGACATCAGCAGCGCCCAGGCATTGGTCCAGGGTGCCGACGAGATATTGCGTGAGCAGAACGATCCGGGTGCCTTTGCCGCGCGCGAGCAGGTGGCCAAGACCCTGATAGCCCTGCGCAGTACCGAGCAACCGGACCGCACCGGGCTGTTTCTGCGTCTGGGCGCACTGCGCGATCAAGTGGCCAGCCTCACCGAGCTGGCACCGGAGTACAAGGACCGTGGCGATTCGCTGCTGGGCCTGACTGCCGATGGCGATGGTGCCAGTCGCTGGGCGCAATGGTGGGATCAGATTTCGCGTTACATCCGTATCGATTTCAATGCCGATAAAAACGTTCGCCCATTGCTGGCCGGCCAGAGCCTGATTCAGGTGCGCCTGGCCCTGAGCCTGGCGCTGGAGCAGGCACAGTGGGCCGCACTCAATGGTCAGGCTGCGGTGTACTCCCAGGTACTGGACGAAGCGCGGGACATCCTCAAGGGCAACTTCAACCCGGACAACTCGCAAAGCAAAGTCATGCTTGAGCAGGTAGCCGAGCTGAGCAGGCAACCTGTCACCGTAGTCACCCCGGACATGAGCGGCACCCTGAGCGCGGTGCAGGGATACCTGGAGCGGCGCAACGTCAACGCCGAAGATTCGGTCAAGCCAATGGCCAGGCCTGCTGCGAACACCGCGCCGGAGGCCACGCCATGAAGCGCCTCTATGTGATCGTGTTCCTCGTGATTGCTGCTGCCGCTGCGCTGGGGCTGGCGATTGCCGAACATTCCGGTTACGTGCTGATTGCCTACAAGACCTTCCGCTATGAGTCGAGCTTGTGGGCTACTTTGGCACTGGTGGCTGTGCTGTGGCTGGTGATCTGGGGTATCAAGGCGCTGGTCGAACTGGTGATGGCTTCCAGCGGGGTGGTCAACCCTTGGTCCCGGCGTAACCGCAGCCGTCGGGTGCAGGTGGCGATCGAGCACGGTCAACTGGACCTGGCCGAGGGGCGCTGGGCCAGCGCGCAACGTCACTTGCATCGGGCTGCCGAGGCCGAGCGCCAGCCGTTGCTTTACTACCTCGGTGCAGCCCGTGCCGCAAACGAACAAGGCAATTACGAAGAAAGCGACAACTTGCTGGAGCGCGCCCTGGAGCGTCAGCCTCAGGCCGAGTTGGCTATCGCCTTGAACCACGCCCAGTTGCAGACCGACCGCGGTGATACCGACGGCGCCCTCGCCACCTTGCAAGCCATGCGTGAGCGCCATCCTCATAACGCACAGACCCTGCGTCAGTTGCAGCGCCTGCTTCAGCAACGTGGTGACTGGTCGTCAGTCATTCGCCTGCTGCCGGAGCTGCGCAAGGACAAAGTTCTGCCGGCGGCCGAACTCACCGAACTGGAGCGTCGGGCCTGGGGGGCGAACCTGTCTCTGGCGGCGCAACGGGAAGAAGACGGAACGGTGGGCAAGCAAGCGCTCGAACGTGCCTGGCAGCAACTGACCTCGGCGCAACGCCAGGAGCCGCAACTGGTGCTCGCCTATGCCGAGCAACTGCGGCAATTGGGGGCTCAGGTCGAAGCCGAGGAAGTCCTGCGCACCGCGCTCAAGCGTAGCTACGACAGTCATCTGGCTCGTCTCTACGGGCTGGTGCGCGGCAATGATCCGGCCCGCCAGTTGCAGGCCGCTGAAGGCTGGCTCAAGGACCATCCGGCCGATCCGGGCCTGCTGCTGACACTGGGCCGTCTGTGCCTGCAAAACAGTTTGTGGGGCAAGGCCCGGGACTATCTGGAAAGCAGCCTGCGTGTACAACGCAATCCGGAAGCCTGTGCAGAGCTGGCGCGGCTGTTGGCGCAAATGGGTGATGCCGAGCGCAGCAACCAGCTGTTTCAGGAAGGCCTGGGATTGCTGGATGAACGCTTGCTCGCTGCCCCTCTGCCAGTGGCAGTTCGCGCTTGACCGATTCGCTGGCGCCAGGCACCGGCGTCTGTGTGATGAGCTGCGGCGAGGAAGCAATCTTCCTCGTCGCAGTGAGATGATTCGCTGAAATTCGGTTACCCATTCTCGTCGCAGGTAAAGTCCTACAGAGGACTACTTTTTATCCTCTCGTCTACGTCGGGATTTCCCTACACTTCTGCTGAAGTCTCCTTGGGCGCCTGCCTTGAAAGGCCGCCGCGCTTTCCTCTACCGTAACGGACTGTCACTACTTTTACGGATAAGCCATGTCTTTGGCCTGCTCACGCTCCTTGTTTTTCATGGCTTTCATTGCGGGTGCCCTGGCGTTGGGCGTTTCCTACTACCTGGAGTATGCGGTCGGCCTGCGGCCTTGCGGCTTGTGTCTGGTGCAGCGGTTTTGTCTGGCGCTCCTGACCGGTGTCTGCCTGATGGCTTCGGTCCATGGTCCAGGTCGCATCGGAACCGCTCTGTATTGGCTGCTCTGTCTTGGTTTCAGCCTGGCCGGCACTGTCACGGCGTGGCGACAGGTTTTGCTGCAAAGCCTTCCGATGGAACAAGCAGCGGCGTGCTCGACCCATCTGGCGGATCTGTTCGCCGGTTCTGCGCTGCTCTCCGTCCTGCAGCAAGTGTTCAAGGGCGCTGTCGATTGTGTGGAAATTTCCTGGACGCTGTTCGATCTGAGTCTCACGGAGTGGAGTCTGCTGTTCTTCGTCGCGATGATGATTCTGGCTGTTTACCAGTCGTTGCGACTGGTCTGGATCAGCTATCAGCGACCACTCAGCGACGAGTCGTCGCACCGGGCCTTTGCCGGCGATTAAACACTTGTATGAACTTTATCGCCTGCGTACCTTGAAGCCAGTGTCGTGCGGGCATAATCTGGCCCGCACGTGTCATTGGAATTATGTTGCTCGATGACGCTCTGCCTGACCGCCCACCGATGTTACAAGAGGCGTGCGGGCATAGAGCAGCTGACCCACAAGGGAAGAGAGATCACCATGCTCGAAAGTTGTCAGAATGCTCAGGAACGCTGGGGTGGAGTGCACCTGCTGATCGATCGCTGGTTGCAGGAACGACACGAACTGATCGGGGCCTATGACGCTCTTGGCGCAAAGCCTGAGGCGTTGGGTGAGAACCGCAAGCCTTTGCAGGAGTTCTGCGGCGTGCTGGTCGATTATGTATCGGCCGGGCACTTCGAGATCTACGAGCAGCTGACGGGGGAGGCCAAGGCCTTCAACGACACGCGTGGCCTGGAGCTCGCCGAGACGATCTACCCGCGCATCGACGTCATCACCGAGAAGCTGCTCGCGTTCAATGACCTGTGCGATGAAGGTAAATGCGTCGCCGAGAAATTCAAGGAACTGGGTGGCCTGCTGCATGAACGCTTCGAGCTGGAAGACTGCCTGATCGAAGTGCTGCACACAGCCCACAAGGAAGCCGATTCGGTTCAGGCCTGAAGCGCTTTCTGCAAGATCTCGAAACGGCGTGCCAAGGCACGCCGTTTTTCGTTTGTGTCGTCAGCCGGTGGCACCGCGCAATTCGACTTCAAACACCAGTGGTGTGAACGGTGCGATCACGTCACCGGCACCCTCGGCGCCATAGGCCTGGGCCGATGGAATCACCAGTCGCCATTTCGCCCCGACCGGCATGTTTTGCAAGGCGCTGCGCCATCCGGCGATCACGCTGTCGAGACTGAACCATTGAGGCTGACTGTTCTGATCGAACACCGTGCCGTCGGGCAAGCGACCGATGTACAGCACCTGCACCTTGCCGTTGGGTCCTGCCTTGGCGCCAGCGCCCGGCGTCAACTCGGTCAGCAGCACGCCGTCAGCCAGTTCGCGCACGCCAGGCCTGGCTTTCTCGGCGGCGAGAAAACGCTGTTCCTTTTCCAGTGCCAATTCGCTTTGCGGCTCAGCTGACTGCATGGCAATCCGCGCTTCATGCTCGGTCAATATCTGCTGGATCTGCTCGTCTTTCAGCGCCAGCGGCTTGCCCTGATAGGCCTGTTGCAATCCCTCGACGAGTGCCTGAAGTTGCAGATCGGGAGCCTCCTGGCGCAAGCGTTCGCCAAGGCTCGCACCCAGGCTATAAGCGAGATCGTGGGCTTCATTTTCCTGTGTTTTTTCGGCGGCCTGGGCGACCGAAAAAAACACGCACAGCGATAAAAAAAGGTGGCGCGACATGGGCACTCTCCGACCTGAATTGCGGGCGATTATGCCAGTGAGAATGCGCACAACGGTGAACTGCTTTCACGCCGACGCAGAAGTTTTTCAGTCCTTTGCAACGCAACGCTTTCGATAGTGTCAACATGCCCTAGCGGCGGTTGCTGCAGAGGTCTAGTATGAGCCGCACTCACTTCAGCCAGGAGGTAAACCATGTCGGCCACCAAGAAGCCAGTAAGCACTCCATTGCACCTGCTCCAACAACTCTCGGGCAGCCTGCTCGAGCATCTGGAAACCGCTTGTTCCGAAGCCTTGGCTGATGCTGAAAAACTGCTCGCCAAACTGGAAAAGCAGCGCGGAAAAGCGCAAGAAAAACTGCACAAGTCCCGCACCAAATTGCAGGACGCTGCGGCGGCCGGAAAAGCCAAGGCGCAAGCCAAGGCCAAGGGCGCAGTAAGCGATCTTGAGGAACTGCTCGATGCCCTCAAGGATCGTCAATCGGAAACCCGCGGCTACATTCTGCAACTCAAGCGCGATGCTCAGGAAAGCCTGAAACTGGCCCAGGGCGTCGGTCGTGTACAAGAGGCTGTCGGCAAGGTGTTGTCCCTGCGCGCGGCCAAGCCTGCTGCGGCACCTGCGAAGAAAGCCGCTGCCAAACCGGCTGCTGCAAAAGCACCGGCCAAGCCTGCTGCTGCAAAACCGGCCGCTGCCAAACCGGTAGCTAAAACCGCCGCAGCCAAACCTGCTGCAAAACCTGCAGCGAGAAAACCAGCCGCTGCCAGCGCCGCAAAACCGGCTGCTAAATCCACGGCTGCCAAACCTGCCGCTGCACGTCCTGCTGCTGCAAAAACCGCTGCTGCCAAACCAGCCGTGGCTAAAACCGCTGCTGCTAAACCGGCTGCAAAACCAGCTGCAAAACCAGCCGCTAAACCAGCTGCCCGCACCGCTGCTGCGAAACCTGCTGCCAAGCCGGCTGCAAAACCTGTCGCTGCAAAACCGGCCGCTAAACCAGCAGCCAAACCAGCGGCAAAACCTGCTGTAAAAGCGGCTGCCAAACCAGCTGCAGCAAAACCAGTCGTTGCCGCCAAGCCAGCAGCGGCCAAACCAGCTGCTAAACCAGCTGCTAAACCAGCTGCGGCTAAACCAGCTGCCAAACCTGCTGCTGCCAAACCTGCTGCAAAACCCGCAGCCAAACCTGCTGTGAAGAAGCCGGTTGCCGCCAAGCCAGCCACCGCTCCGGTTGCAAAGCCAGCCACCGCACCGGCTGCCAAGCCAGCCAACCCGGCTCCGGTAGCAACGTCTGCTTTAGCCGCGGCCACATCGACAGCCACGCCAGCGCCAACGCCGGCCGCCGCATCGATCGCAGCAACCACCCCAACCAGCGCTTCCTAAGTGCCGGTTACCGCGACGCGCAGCTGATGCAGCGCGTCGCGGTGCAGGTGGGCGGCCTCGGTCGCCGCACCTTCCAGCCAGGCCGCCAGATCGGTCCCGGCATTTTGCGGCCAACTCTGCGCCGCTCTCTCCAGCCGCAACAACAGATGCCGTTCGGCTTCCAGTTCGAGTCCCTTCACTTGTTCACGCAAGGTATGCAAGTCGGCGTCTTCCGTGGCCGCGGCTTTCCACTGTGTGCGCAAGATGCGCAACGGCCGCACGACATCGATGTCCCACGAGGTGGCCACACCGCGCAGTTGCTGCAAGCGCTGCTCATCGAAAGCCACGCCTCGTTGTCCCAGCCACGCACCACACAGCAGCAGACACACATTGACCCCCGCCGACTGCAATTGCAGGCATGCCTGCTCTACACCGGGGCGGGCGTAAGTGGTCAGGGAAAAGCTCCACAGGTCAGAGGACATAGTGCTACTCGCGCCAGTTGCGAGCGAAGCTGGTAGACTCCGCCGCCATTATGATTCGACTTCAGAACCTGACTTTACAGCGTGGCCCGCAACGTCTGCTAGAAGACGCCGAGCTGACCCTGCACGCCGGCCAGAAAGCCGGCCTCATCGGTGCCAATGGCGCCGGCAAATCGAGCCTGTTCGCCTTGCTTCGGGGTGAGCTGCACCCGGACTCGGGTGATTGCTTCCTGCCGGCCGACTGGCGTATCGCCCACATGCGCCAGGAGGTCGACACCCTCGAACGCCTGGCGGTCGACTACGTGCTCGATGGCGACCTGCGCCTGCGCCAGGTGCAACGCGACCTGGCGGCAGCCGAAGCGGCCCATGACGGTGCCGCACAGGCCCGCCTGCATTCGGAACTCGACAGCGCCGACGGTTACACCGCCGACGCCCGGGCGCGCAAGCTGCTGGCCGGTCTTGGGTTCACCAACGAGCAGATGGATCGTCAGGTCGGGGACTTCTCCGGTGGCTGGCGAATGCGTCTGAACCTGGCACAGGCCTTGATGTGCCCGTCGGACCTGCTGCTGCTCGACGAACCGACCAACCACCTGGACCTCGACGCCATCATCTGGCTTGAGGAATGGCTCAAGAGCTATCCGGGCACCCTGATGCTGATCTCCCACGACCGGGACTTCCTCGATGCCGTGGTCGACCACGTGGCCCACGTCGATCAGCGCAAGATCACCCTGTACCGCGGTGGCTACAGCGCCTTCGAGCGCGCCCGTGCCGAACGCCTGGCCCAGCAACAGCAAGCCTACGAGAAGCAGCAGGCGCAACGTGCGCACATGGAAAGCTACATCGCCCGCTTCAAGGCCCAGGCCACCAAGGCCCGTCAGGCTCAGAGCCGGATCAAGGCCCTGGAGCGGATGGAAGAGCTGACTGCTGCCCACGTCGATTCGCCGTTCGACTTCGTCTTCCGCGAATCGCAGAAAATTTCCAGCCCGCTGATCGACCTGTCCGACGCCCGCCTGGGTTACGGCGACAAAGCCGTGCTGGAGAAGGTCAAGCTGCAACTGACCCCGGGAGCGCGAATCGGTCTGCTCGGCCCTAACGGTGCCGGTAAATCGACCCTGATCAAGAACCTTGCCGGTGAGCTCTCGCCATTGGCCGGTCGCTTGACCCGTGGCGAGAACACCGTGGTCGGTTACTTCGCCCAGCATCAGCTCGACTCTCTGGATTCCAAAGCCAGCCCGTTGTTGCACTTGCAGCGCCTGGCACCGACCGAGCGCGAACAGACTCTGCGCGACTTCCTCGGCGGTTTCGACTTCCGTGGCGCGCGGATCGACGAGCCGGTGCTGAATTTTTCCGGTGGTGAAAAGGCGCGCCTGGCCCTGGCATTGATTGCCTGGGACCGGCCGAACCTGTTGCTGCTCGACGAACCGACCAACCACCTGGACCTGGAAATGCGCCTCGCGCTGACTATGGCCCTGCAGGAGTTCAGTGGTGCGGTACTGGTGGTCTCTCACGATCGTCATTTGCTCAAAAGCACCACCGACAATTTCTATCTGGTGGCGGATGGCAAGGTCGAAGAGTTCGACGGCGACCTGGAGGACTACACCCGCTGGTTGGTGGAGTATCGCCAGCGCAATGCCCCGGTCAGCAGCACCCCGGTCAATCCGGACAAGACCGACAAGAAAGCCCAGCGTCAGGCCGCAGCGGCGTTGCGTCAGCAACTGGCCCCACACAAGCGTGAGGCTGACAAGCTCGAAGCCGAACTGGGCAAGCTCCACGAAAAACTGGCGAAGGTCGATACCAGCCTCGGCGACAGCGACATCTACGAGCCCGCACGCAAGAACGAATTGCGTGATCTGCTGGCCGAGCAGGCCAGGCTGAAAGTGCGTGAAGCGGAGCTGGAAGAGGCGTGGATGGAGGCCCTGGAATTGCTGGAAAGCATGCAGGCGGAGCTGGAGGCGCTGTCCTGATGGACGCCTTCAAGCTGCCGTTGCCGGCGGTGTGGGTCGAGCCGATCTGGCTTGGCGTGCAAATCCTGTTGATCCTGCTCGCCGGCTACTTCACCCAGCGCTTCGTCGCCAAAGGCCTGACCCGTCTTGGTGAGCGTTACCCGTTTCCGCCGCAATTGATGATGCCGCTGCGGGGTGGCTTGCGCTGGCTGATCATGGGCAGCGCGCTGATTTTCGTGCTGGAGCGACTCGGTGTATCGGCCACGGTGCTCTGGACCGCGTTGTCCGGTTTCGTCGCAGTCGCGGCGGTGGCGTTTTTTGCCATGTGGAGCGTGCTCTCGAACCTGCTGTGCGCGATCCTGATCTTTACCGTCGGCCCGTTCCGCATCGGTGACGTGGTCGAGTTGGTGGACACCACCGACAAGCCCGGCGTCAAAGGTCGGGTGGTGGCGATCAATCTTCTTTACACCACGTTGCTCGAGGCCGAAGAACTTGGCACTGGCAGCGCCATGGTGCAGGTGCCCAACAGTTTGTTCTTCCAGCGTTCGGTGCGGCGCTGGCGCGGGACGGATGTGTTTCCTTCCAGCGGGTTTGAAAAGTAAACCTTCTGCTGCCTGATACACCGCTTTCGCGAGCAAGCCCGCTCCCACAGGTGATCGCGTTCTTATTAGCGACATCGGTCTGATGTGGGAGCGGGCTTGCTCGCGAAGGGGCCCTCAAGCACTGAGCGCTGGTCGGCCGTCGCCATGTCCTGCAAAAAATCGGTAGTCATCCAATCAAAGCCGCATTAGCTTAGACATCTGTCACGAGTCCGAGTCGAGGTGTGCAATGGAGCTTCAAACATGGCTGGCGTTTTTTGCCGCCTGCTGGGTGATCAGCCTGTCCCCCGGTGCCGGCGCCATTGCGTCGATGTCCAGCGGTCTGCAATACGGCTTCTGGCGCGGCTACTGGAACGCCTTGGGCCTGCAACTGGGCCTGGCTTTGCAGATCGCCATCGTCGGTGCCGGTGTCGGCGCCATTCTCACGGCTTCGGCCACGGCCTTTTACGCCATCAAATGGTTTGGCGTGGCGTATCTGGTTTACCTCGCGATCAAGCAATGGCGCGCGCTGCCCAGCGATATGAGCGATGACGCCTCAATGCGCCAGATCGGCAAGCCGATGGCCCTGGTGTTCCGTGGTTTTCTGGTGAACATCAGCAACCCCAAGGCGCTGGTGTTCATGCTGGCGGTGCTGCCGCAGTTCATCGACCCCCATGCTCCGCTCCTGATCCAGTATCTGGTGATTGGCGTGACCATGGTCTGCGTCGACCTGATCGTCATGGCCGGGTACACCGGTCTGGCGTCCAAGGTGCTGCGTCTGTTGCGCACACCGAAACAGCAAAAGCGCATGAACCGCACCTTTGCCGGGCTGTTCATCGGGGCGGCGGCTTTCATGGCGACGTTGCGCAGGGCCGCCGTGTAAACGGCGACTTACAAAAAAGGCGACCCTGGAGGTCGCCTTTTTCGTTTGTGGGGGCAATTCCAGAAACCAATGCAATTACGAAGAAGTATCAACAAAGCTTGAGCGAAACCCGTCAGGCGTTAACAATGTGTAACTTCGTATTTCCAATTGAGATTCATTCATGATTGCCCCCTCCCGTTTCCTGGCCTGGCTGGTGTTGCCGCTGTTGGCGGCGTGCAGCTTTCAGTTGCTGGCCGCACCCGCCGAAGGTGCGCCGCAGGCGCTGCACTTGCTCGATTTCATCGGCGCGGATTACCCGGACACGGTGCAGGCGGGCAGCATCACGGACCAGGCCGGATTTCGCGCGCAGCAAGACTCGGTCAAGACGCTGGGAAGCCTGATTGCAGCCCTGCCGGACACATCGGAAAAAGCCGCGCTGGAGCAAAGCCTGGTCGCGCTGGGAAATTCCATCGGCGCCCATCAGGACGGTGCCGAAGTTGCGCGCCAGGCCCGGCAACTGGGTGCGAAGCTGGCCGTGGCCTATGAAGTCAGCCAGGCCCCGGTCATTACGCCGGACCCGGCGCGTGGCGCACCGCTGTACGCTCAGCATTGCTCGGTCTGCCATGGCGATACAGGGGCCGGCGACGGCCCGGCGGGTGTCGGCATGACGCCAGCGCCGACCGATCTGCGTGATGCTTCACGGCTGGACCGCCTGAGCCTCTACGCGATCTACAGCACCCTCGGTCAAGGCATTGAAGGCACTGATATGCCGGCCTTCGCCGACCAGCTGGATGATCGTCAGCGTTGGGACCTTGCCACCTATATCGCCAGCTTCAGCAGCACCCCGGCGACGGCCAGTGCTGACAAAACCTACAACATTGCCGACCTGGCCCGTCAGACTCCGGCCGAAGTGCAGGCCGTCGAAGGCCCGCAAGCCGCCGCGACGTTCCGTGCCCAGCGGGCGCAACCGCCCCAGGTCAAGCGTGGCCCGGCACAACTGCTTGACTACACGGCGGCCACCCTGGACAAGAGCATCGCGGCGTATCGTGCCGGCGAGCATGATCAGGCTTATGACTTATCGGTAGCAGCGTATCTGGAAGGCTTCGAGCTGGTCGAGAGCTCGCTGGATAACATTGACGCCAACGTGCGTAAAGACACGGAAAAATCCCTGATGGCCTACCGTCAGTCGTTGCAGGACGGCTTGTCGGTGAGCGAGGTCGAGCAGCGCCTGGACGTGGCCAAGGACAAGTTGAAAGCATCGGCCGACTTGCTGGGTAGCGACGGTTTGAGCTGGTCGCTGAGTTACATTTCCGGCTTGCTGATTCTGCTGCGCGAAGGTCTGGAAGCGATCCTGGTGCTGGCGGCGATCCTGGCCTTCTTGCGTAACACGGGCCAACAGGCGGCGGTGCGCAGCGTCAACGTCGGTTGGGGCCTGGCATTTCTGGCCGGGTTAGGCACCTGGGCGCTGGCAGCCTATGTGATTGATGTCAGCGGTTCGCAGCGCGAGTTGCTGGAAGGCGCGACGGCGTTGTTTGCCAGTGTCATGGTGCTGTGGCTGGGCGTGTGGATGCATGACCGTCGTCACGCGGCGGCCTGGCAGGATTACATCAAGACCAGCCTGGTGGGTGGCGGTGGGCGTTTCGGCTTTGCGACACTGGCGTTTTTCTCGGTGTATCGCGAACTGTTCGAAGTGATTCTGTTCTACGAAACCCTGTGGCTGCAGGCAGGTCCCGCAGGGCACAACGCCGTGTTGGCCGGTGGGGCCACGGCGGTGGTGCTGCTGGTCGGCCTGGCCTGGGTGATTTTGCGCGGTTCGGCGAAGTTGCCGCTGGCGCTGTTCTTCAGCATCAACGCGGGTCTGCTGTGCGCCTTGTCGGTGGTGTTTGCCGGGCATGGCGTGAAAGCGCTGCAGGAAGCCGGGATTTTCGGCACGCGGCCGGTGCCGTTCTTTGACTTTGACTGGCTGGGGATCCATGCCGATGCGTATTCGTTGAGCGCCCAGGCCGTGGCGATCATTGCGATTGTCGTGTTGTATGGTCGTAGTCGGGTGGTTGAGAAGCAGCGGGTGCAGGTTTCTTAAACCGCATTCGCTTCGCTCACTTTCGCGGGCGAGCCACGCTCCCTCAGGTTTAGCGGCGCGTGGCTTGCCCGTGATGTTTTTCAAGAGAGGAAAAACCAATGCGTGTATGGATCGATGCCGATGCCTGTCCGCGGGCGGCCAAGGATCTGGTGGTGAAGTTCGCCCTCAAGCGCCAGTTTGAAGTGGTGCTGGTGGCCGGGCAGCCGCAGACCAAGCCGGGGCTGGCGCTGGTCAAGCTGATCGTGGTGCCGAGCGGCCCGGATGCGGCGGACGATTACCTGGTGGAGTACGCGGTGCCCGGTGAGCTGGTGATCTGTAGCGATGTGCCGCTGGCCGATCGTCTGGTGAAGAAGGGCGTGGCAGCGCTCGACCCACGGGGCAAGGAATTTGATGCGCAGAACATGGGGGAGCGGCTGGCGGTGCGCAACCTGTTCACCGATTTGCGCGAACAGGGGCAGATGGGGGGGGGGCCAGCGCCGTTTGGCGAGCGTGAGAAACAGGCGTTTGCCAATGCGCTGGACCGGATTTTGACTCGGCTCACCCGAAAAGCCTGAACCCCTGTAGGAGCGAGCTTGCTCCGGGCGGCGATCCGACGATGGACGTCAACGATGACGAGTGCTGGCTGGATGAACGCGGTGCGCTTACATCCATCGCGAGCAAGCTCGCTCCTACAGTTGTGTCAGGCGTCGTTTTCGTGGGTCAGTTCCAGCACCCGGTCTACCAGCTTGTTGATCCCCGACGCCACTTCACTGATCGATTGCGCCAGCATATAGGCCGGGGTGCTCACCAGTTTGCGTGCCTTGTCTTCGACGATGTCACTGACCGCGCAATCGGTATGGGTCGCGCCCATCTTGTTCATCGCGGCAGCGGTGTCGGTGTCATTGCCAATGGTGCAGGTGACGCCGGGACCGTAGATCTTGGCGGCCAGGGCAGGGGAAATGCACATCAACCCCACCGGCTTGCCAGCCTCGGCAAAGGCTTCGGTCAGTGCCAGGACATCCGGTTGAACGGTGCAGCCGGCGCCTTCAATGGCGAAGTTGGACAGGTTCTTGGCTGAGCCGAAGCCGCCGGGCACGATCAACGCGTCGAAGTCATCGACGTTCGCGTCACGAATGTCCTGGATGTTGCCCCGGGCAATCCGCGCCGACTCGACCAGCACGTTGCGCGATTCGGGCATTTCTTCGCCGGTCAGGTGATTGATTACATGCAATTGCGCGATGTTCGGTGCGAAGCACTGCACCTGCGCCCCGCGTTGATCCAGGCGCAGCAGGGTGATGACGCTCTCGTGGAGCTCGGCGCCGTCGTACACGCCACAACCGGAAAGGATCACTGCAACTTTTTTGCTCATGGGCTTTTCTCCAGATTCATGGCGTTAAATGTCCACTAATTTGTCACTCGTTGCCATAGGGTTAATTCGCAGTTACACATAGCATTTGTCTTCAGGATTCCGATCAGGGCGCGTCATGGACTTCATTCTGTACGCGGTGCCGTTCTTCTTTGCACTGATCGCCCTCGAACTGCTGGCCGACCGTCGGCGCGGGGTGAGCAACTATCGGGTGGCTGACGCGATCAACAGCATCAGCACCGGCGTGCTGTCGACCACCACGGGACTGCTGACCAAAGGCATTGGACTGGTGACCTACGCGTTCGCCTTCAAGCATCTGGCGTTGTTCGAGTTGTCGGCCGACAGCGTCTGGACCTGGGTGTTTGCCTTCGTCTTCTACGATTTCTGCTACTACTGGCTGCATCGCCTGGGCCACGAGCGCAACATTCTCTGGGCCGCGCATTCGGTGCATCACCAGAGCGAGGACTACAACCTGTCCACGGCGTTGCGCCAGACCAGCACCGGATTCCTCCTGGGCTGGATCTTCTATCTGCCGATGGCGGTGTTTGGCGTGCCGCTGCTGGTATTCGTCAGTGTCGCGGCGCTGAACCTGCTGTATCAGTTCTGGGTGCATACGCGGCACATTCCCAAGCTTGGCTGGTTCGAATGGTTTTTTGTCACGCCATCCAATCATCGGGCTCACCATGCACAGAACGCTCTCTACATGGATCGCAACTACGGCGGCGTGTTCATTATTTGGGACCGTCTGTTCGGTTCGTTCCAGGAAGAAGACGACAACGAGCCGGTGGTCTTCGGCGTGACCACGCCGCTGGCGAGCTGGAATCCCCTGTGGGCGAACGTGCAGTTCTACGCGCAGTTGTGGGCCGATGCGCGGCGTGCCGAAAGCACCTGGGACAAGCTGCGGATATGGTTCATGCGCACGGGCTGGCGCCCGGCGGACGTGGCGGCCAGATACCCGATGAACAAGCCGGACCTGAACCAGTTCCGCAAATTCGAGGTGCCGCTGGAAGGGCGTCAGCAGCTCTACGTCGTGTTGCAGTTCTGCGTCTATATCGCACTGGGCAGCTACTTGATGAATCTCGAGCCGAAGCTGTCAGTCGCCGCCCTGGTGCTGGGCTGGGGAGTGGTGGCGTTCGGTCTGTTTGTGCTGGGCGTGGCCCTGGAGAATCGCCCGTGGGCGTTGAAGCTGGAACTGGTGCGGCTGGCATCGAATCTGCCATTGGCATGGCTGGCCCCGATGGTGGGGCTGTGGCCGGCCAGCGCCGTGGGCTGGGTCGGCCTGCTCAGTTACAGCCTGTTGAGCGGCATCGGCCTCTACTGTTGCAGAAACCGCATCACTCGGTTGGCGTCGTAGGGCCTTCGGTATTGGACCGCGCAGCTTTCAGGGCCTGCTCGTCGGCATAGACCTGCTTGGCCAGGCGGGCATTCTTGAAGCGCCGGCGCAGCCACAGCACGAGGCCCAGGACCAGCAGGGCGCCGAGCACCCAAAGTTCGTACTTCTTCACACTGCCGAGCATGCCTTCGAGCACTGCGCCGAAATGGTAAGCGGCCGCCGCTAGGGCGGCGGCCCAGATCGCCGCGCCAATGCCGTTGAGCAGCAGGTAACGCCCCGGCGGATAGCCCGACAACCCGATGGCCACCGGCATGACCGTACGCAAACCGTAGACGAAGCGGAAGCTCAGTACCCAGATATCCGGATGCTTGCGAATGTGCTCCAGCGCCCGGTCACCCATCATCTGCCAGCGCGGCTTGCGTGCCAGCAGTTTTCGACCGTGCTTGCGTCCCAGGAAATACCACAGTTGGTCGCCGGCATAGCTGCCGAAGAAGGCCACGACCACCACCAGGTTGATGTCCATATATCCACGGAACGCGAGGAAGCCCGCGAGTACCAGGATGGTTTCGCCTTCGAAGAACGTGCCTAGAAAAAGGGCAAAGTAGCCGAAGTCATGCAGAAATTGTTGGAGCATTGTCTGGGTGCTGGCGAAATGAACGCGCAGCCTAACCCTTCGGACACATTCAGGAAAGTGTCCAAATGTGTCTCGACGTGAACATTTCCTACAACGACAATGGAATGCGGCTACACGTCGCAGGGTGCACATAACTGTCATACGTTCGTCATAATGGGCACTTATAACTGTCACGCTCGCCCGTCTGCGCGGGCTCAGGAGTCTGCCGTGAGCTTTACCCCCGCCAATCGTCTGTTCCCCGCAACCCGCCTGCGCCGCAACCGTCGTGACGACTTCTCGCGTCGACTGGTCCGTGAAAACGTCCTGACCGTCGATGACCTGATCCTGCCGGTGTTCGTTCTGGACGGTGAAAATCGTCGCGAAGCAGTGGCTTCGATGCCGGGTGTCGAACGCCTGACCATCGACCTGTTGCTGGAAGAGGCGGCCAAGTGGGTCGAACTGGGGATTCCGGCGCTGGCGCTGTTCCCGGTGACGCCTTCGGAACTCAAGTCTCTGGATGCTGAAGAGGCCTGGAACCCGGAGGGCATCGCCCAGCGCGCCACCCGCGCCCTGCGTGCGCAATTCCCTGAGCTGGGTGTGATCACCGACGTGGCCCTGGATCCGTTCACCACCCACGGCCAGGACGGCATTCTTGATGAAGTAGGCTACGTGCAGAACGACATCACCGTCGATGCACTGGTCAGGCAAGCCCTGTCCCACGCCGAAGCCGGCGCTCAGGTCGTGGCCCCATCGGACATGATGGACGGTCGCATCCAGGCGATTCGCGAAGCCCTTGAAGTGGCCGGTCACGTCAATGTGCGGATCATGGCCTACTCGGCCAAGTACGCCAGTGCCTACTACGGCCCGTTCCGCGATGCGGTCGGTTCGGCGCTGAACCTGGGCAAGGCCAACAAGGCCTCCTATCAGATGGACCCGGCCAACAGCAACGAAGCCCTGCACGAAGTCGCGGCGGACTTGTCAGAAGGTGCGGACATGGTCATGGTCAAGCCAGGCATGCCGTACCTGGACATCCTGTGCCGGGTCAAAGAAGAATTCAAAGTGCCGACGTTTGTCTATCAAGTCAGCGGCGAATACGCCATGCACATGGCGGCGATCCAGAATGGCTGGTTGAGCGAAGGGGTTATCCTCGAGTCGCTGACCGCTTTCAAACGTGCAGGCGCCGATGGCATCCTGACGTACTTTGCCGTTCGTGCCGCTCAATTGTTACGAGAGCAAAAATAGCCCTCCCAGGAACATTCGATGAATACCGAAGTACTCACTGAAGTTGCCGTAAAAGACGCTCAACCGGTGGTGGAGCAAGTCGACGAGACCCCGCCGGAGCTGGAGCCAGCTCCGCCCGCGGCGGTCGTCGAACCCGCTGCGACAGCACCGGCGGTGGCCATTCCCGGTCTGGATGACAGCAGCCTGTACATTCACCGCGAACTGTCGCAACTGCAGTTCAACATCCGCGTGCTGGAGCAGGCGCTGGACGAGTCCTACCCATTGCTGGAGCGGCTGAAGTTTCTGCTGATCTTCTCCAGCAACCTGGACGAGTTCTTCGAAATTCGCGTTGCCGGCCTGAAGAAGCAGATCACCTTCGCCCGTGAACAGGCGGGCGCCGATGGCCTGCAACCGCATCAGGCGCTGGCGCGCATCAGCGAACTGGTACACGGTCACGTCGACCGTCAGTACGCGATCCTCAACGACATTCTGTTGCCGGAGCTGGAGAAGCATCAGGTCCGCTTCATCCGTCGCCGCAATTGGACGACCAAACTCAAGACCTGGGTGCGCCGCTATTTCCGCGACGAGATCGCACCGATCATCACCCCTATCGGCCTCGACCCTACGCACCCGTTCCCCTTGCTGGTGAACAAGAGCCTGAACTTCATCGTCGAGCTCGAAGGTATCGACGCCTTCGGTCGCGACTCCGGTTTGGCGATCATCCCGGCACCGCGTCTGCTGCCGCGCATCATCAAGGTGCCGGAAGAGGTCGGCGGCGCCGGCGACAACTATGTATTCCTGTCGTCGATGATCCACGCTCACGCCGATGACCTGTTCCAGGGCATGAAGGTCAAGGGTTGCTACCAGTTCCGCCTGACCCGTAACGCCGACCTCGCGCTGGACTCCGAAGACGTCGAAGACCTGGCCCGCGCCTTGCGCGGCGAGCTGTTCTCCCGTCGCTACGGTGACGCAGTACGCCTGGAAGTGGCCGACACGTGCCCGAAACACCTGTCCGACTACCTGCTCAAACAGTTCAACCTGAGCGAGACCGAGTTGTACCAGGTCAACGGTCCGGTGAACCTGACGCGGCTGTTCAGCATCACCGGCCTGGACAGCCAGCGCGAGCTGCAATACCTGCCGTTCACCCCGCAGATCCCGAAACTGCTGCAGAACAGCGAGAACATTTTCAGCGTGATCAGCAAGCAGGACATCCTGCTGCTGCACCCATTCGAGTCGTTCACCCCGGTGGTCGACCTGCTGCGCCAGGCCGCCAAGGATCCACACGTACTGGCGGTGCGCCAGACGCTGTACCGCTCCGGCGCCAACTCGGAAATCGTCGATGCGCTGGTGGATGCGGCGCGTAACGGCAAGGAAGTCACGGCGGTGATCGAATTGCGTGCGAGGTTCGACGAAGAATCCAACCTGCAACTGGCCAGCCGCCTGCAGGCAGCCGGTGCGGTGGTGATCTACGGCGTAGTCGGCTTCAAGACCCACGCCAAGATGATGCTGATCCTGCGTCGCGAAGCGGGCGAGATCGTGCGTTATGCGCACCTCGGCACGGGTAACTACCACGCCGGCAACGCCCGCCTGTACACCGACTATAGCCTGCTGACCTCCGACGACGCCCTGTGCGAAGACGTCGGCAAACTGTTCAGCCAGTTGATCGGCATGGGTAAGACGCTGCGCATGAAGAAGTTGCTGCACGCGCCGTTCACCCTGAAAAAGGGCATGCTCGACATGATTGCCCGGGAGACCCAGTTCGCCCTCGACGGCAAACCGGCGCACATCATCGCCAAGTTCAACTCGCTGACCGATCCGAAGATCATCCGCGCGCTGTACAAGGCCAGCCAGTCAGGCGTGCGCATCGATCTGGTGGTGCGTGGCATGTGCTGCCTGCGGCCGGGCATCGCCGGGGTTTCCCACAACATCCATGTGCGTTCGATCATCGGCCGTTTCCTGGAGCACACCCGGGTCTTCTACTTCCTCAACGGCGGCGATGAGCAGATGTTCCTCTCCAGTGCCGACTGGATGGAGCGCAACCTCGACAAACGCGTAGAGACTTGCTTCCCGGTGGAAGGCAAGAAACTGATCATGCGGGTCAAGAAAGAGCTGGAGCTGTATCTGACCGATAACACCCACAGCTGGAGCCTGCAGCCGGACGGTCGTTACGTCCGTAACACGCCGACCGGCAACCAGAACCCGCGCAGCGCCCAGGCGACATTGCTGGAGCGTTTGGGCAGTCCGATCCTCACGGTCCGGTAACGGGACTCGCGGGTGAAAAAAGGGCGATCCATGTGGATCGCCCTTTTTTGTATCGGCGCCGTTCCCTGTAGGAGCGAGCTTGCTCGCGATGGACGTGAACGATTATGCGTACTGCCTGGATAAACGCGTTGCCCTCAGGTTTTTCGCGAGCAAGCTCGCTCCTACGGGGGGGCGGTGGCTTAGCGGGCGGTCAACACGATGTCGACCCGGGTCAGCCACTGCGCTTCAATTTCAAAATCGGCCTGGGTCAGCTGGTTTTCGTCCAGCCAGTTCTCCGGGAACACCACTTCCAGGCTGTTGCCATAAGCGTTCAGTTCCACCTGGGGCATTTGCTGGGTGCCGCGGATGTGGTGGAACAGGATCGCAAAGCGCAGTAGCACGCACAGACGAATCAATTTGACGCCGTCGTCGCCGAAATCGGCGAACTTGTCCTTGGGAATGTTGCGCCGGTGGCCGCGTACCAGCAGCGCGAGCATCAACTGGTCTTCGCGGGAGAATCCGGCGAGGTCCGAGTGCTCGATCAGGTAGGCGCCGTGCTTGTGGTACTGGTAGTGAGCGATGTCCAGGCCCACTTCATGGACCTTGGCCGCCCAGCCCAGCAGTTCGCGCCAGACGCCGTCTTCCAGGTCCCAGTCTTCGGCCACCTGGTCAAACGCGTGCAACGCCTTGCGCTCGACCCGTGCCGCCTGTTCCTGATCGACGTGGTAGCGCTCCATTAGCGAGGTGAGGGTGCGTTCGCGCACGTCCTCGTGATGATGGCGGCCCAGCAAGTCATAGAGCACGCCTTCGCGCAGGGCGCCTTCGCAGTGATCCATGCGCTGCAGTTCGAGGGAGTCGAAGATCGCTTCGAGGATCGCCAGGCCCGCCGGGAAGATCGCCCGGCGATCCGGCTTGATACCTTCGAAATCGATTTTCTCGACGTCGCCCAGCTTTATCAGTTTGCGCTTGAGCCAGGCCAGGCCTTCGGCGTTGACCTCGCCGGTGCCGTGGCCGCCAGCCTTCAGCGCCAGACCGATGGCGCGGATGGTGCCCGAGGAGCCGATGGCTTCATCCCAGGTCAGGCGGTGCAGGGCGTGCTCGATGCTCATGATCTCCAGCCGCGCCGCCGTGTACGCCTGGGCGTAACGGGCCGGGGTGATCTTGCCGTCCTTGAAATAGCGCTGGGTGTAGCTGACGCAACCCATCTGCAGGCTTTCGCGCAGCAGTGGTTCGAAGCGCTGGCCAATAATGAATTCGGTACTGCCGCCGCCGATGTCGGCCACCAGGCGCTTGCCCGGGGTGTCGGCGAGGGTATGGGACACGCCGAGGTAGATCAGGCGCGCTTCTTCACGGCCGGAAATGACTTCCACCGGGTGGCCGAGAATTTCTTCGGCGCGATGGATGAATTCGGCGCGGTTGCGGGCTTCACGCAGGGCGTTGGTGCCGACGATGCGCACGGCCCCCGTGGGCATACCGCTGATCAGTTGGGCGAAGCGCTTGAGGCAGTCGAGCCCGCGTTGCATCGATTCTTCGTTGAGATGGCGCTCTTCGTCGATGCCGGCGGCCAGCTGAACCTTCTCCCCGAGACGCTCGAGAATACGGATTTCGCCGTTTTGGGCCTTGGCCACGACCATGTGAAAGCTGTTGGAGCCCAGGTCGATTGCGGCGATCAGGGACAGATTCTTGGCTTGGGATTGCGGCATGGTCGGGGGTCTCGGTCGATAACCTCGACATCGTGCCACGATCAAAGGCTGCCGCCAACGCGTAGGAGCTGCCGAAGGCTGCGATCTTTTACCACGGGGCTCTAGTGGTGCGGCCACTGGCCTCTTCGCGGGCAAGCCCGCTCCCACAGGTTTTTGCAGCGAATACGCAATCGTATTCCAGCAGAAGACCTTGTGGGAGCGGGCTTGCCCGCGAAGACGGCGTCAATAGCACCGCAGATCTTCAGACCGCCGCTTCAACCATCCCAATGAAGTTCGCCAGCTCCGCCGTCTGCGGATTGGCGAACAAAACTTTCGGATCCCCCACCTCATGCACCTTGCCCTGGTGCATGAACACCAACTTGTCCCCAACCTCCCGGGCGAAGCGCATTTCGTGAGTGACCATGATCAGTGTCATGCCTTCCCTGGCCAGTTGCCGGACCACGCTCAGCACTTCATTGACCAGCTCCGGGTCCAGGGCCGAGGTGATTTCATCGCACAGCAACACTTTCGGCGACATCGCCAGGGCGCGGGCAATCGCCACCCGCTGTTGCTGGCCGCCGGACAGCCGATCCGGAAAAGCATCGAACTTTTCCCCCAGGCCGACCCGCTCCAGCATCTGTCGCGCCAATTCGGCGGCCTTGGCCTTTGGCACCTTCTGCACCACTTGCGGCGCCAGCATGACGTTCTCACCCACGGTCAGGTGCGGGAACAGGTTGAATTGCTGGAACACCATGCCGACTTTCTGTCGCAGGCTGCGCAGGTCGGCGCGGGCGGCGTCGAGGTATTCGCCGTCGACTTCGATCACACCGTCGTTGATCGACTCCAGGCCGTTGAGGGTGCGCAGCAAGGTGGATTTTCCCGAGCCACTGCGGCCGATGATCGCCACCACCTGGCCTTCCTCGATGCTCAGGTCGATGCCTTTGAGCACATGATGGTCGCCATAGTATTTATGCAGGGAGGAAATTCTAAGCAGAGGCATGCAGTCTCCTTTCCAGGTAGCGCGCACTGAGCGACAGGGGGTAGCAGAGCAGGAAGTAGCCGAGGGCGACGAGGCCGTAGACCATGAAGGGTTCGAAGGTCGCGTTGGCGAGCATGCCGCCGGTCTTGGTCAGTTCGGTGAAGCCGATGATCGAGGTGACGGCGGTGCCTTTGACCACTTGCACCGAGAAGCCCACGGTCGGCGCCACGGCGATGCGCAGGGCTTGTGGCAGGATGACGTAGCGCAGTTGCTCCAGCGGATTGAGCGCCAGGCTCGCAGAGGCTTCCCACTGGCCGTTGGGGATCGACTCGACGCAGCCGCGCCAGATCTCCGCCAGGTAGGCGCTGGTGAACAGCGTCAGGGCAATCGCCGCTGCCATCCACGGCGAGATTTCCACCCCGGCCAGGGCCACGCCGAAAAACACCAGGAACAGCTGCATCAGCAGCGGCGTGCCCTGGAACAGTTCGATGTAGGTGCGGGCAAAGCTGCTCGGCAGGGATTTACTCGAGATGCGCATGACCATGATCAGCAGGCCGATCAGCCCGCCGCCAACGAACGCCACCAGCGACAGCGCCAGCGTCCATTGCAGGCCGGTGAGCAGGTTGCGCACGATGTCCCAGAAGGTGAAATCACTCATCGGCTGCTCCTTGCGATGAACCGTTGGCCGATCCAGTTCAGCAACTGGCGGATCAGTAGCGCCATGCACAGATAGAGCAAGGTCGTCAGGGCGTAGGTTTCAAAGGCGCGGAAGTTGCGCGACTGAATGAAGTTGGCGGCGAAGCTCAGTTCTTCAGTGGCGATCTGCGAGCACACCGCCGAGCCGAGCATGACGATGATGATCTGGCTGCTCAGGGCCGGCCAGACTTTGCCCAGTGCCGGCAGCAGCACCACATGGCGGAACGCTTCGAAGCGCGTCATCGCCAGTGCCGCCGCAGCTTCCAGCTGACCCCGGGGGATCGCCTGGATGCCGGCGCGGATGATCTCGGTCGAATAGGCGCCGAGGTTGATCACCATCGCCAGCACCGCCGCCTGCCATTCGGAAATCTGCACGCCCAGGGACGGCAAACCGAAGAAGATGAAAAACAGCTGCACCAGGAATGGCGTGTTGCGGATCAACTCGACGTAGACCGCGAAAATCCCCGCGAAAGGCCGGATGTTCCACGCCCGCACCAGCGCCCCGACGATGCCCAGCCCCACGCCGAGCACAGCGCCGATGGCGGTCAGCTCAAGGGTGAACAACGCACCGCGCAGCAACAGATCAGTGTTGTTCACTACCGGCAAGAAGTCGAATTGATAAGCCATAACGTCTCTCCTGCACGCGAGATCAGAGGTCGGCCGGCAGTGGTTCTTTCAGCCAGGTCAGGGCGTTTTTCTCCAGCGCGCCGTCGCTCTTGGCGGTCACCAGGATCTGATTGACCTTGTCCAGCAGCGCCGGCTCGTTCTTGTTCACACCGACGTAGACCGGCGAATCCTTGAGCTTCACTTTCAGCGCCGGTACGCGTTTTGGACTCTTCTCGCTGATCGCGACCATCACCACGTTGCCGCTGGCGATCAGGTCGACTTGCCCGGCCAGATACGCGGCGATGGTCGAGTTGTTGTCTTCGAAGCGCTTGATGGTCACGCCTTCGGGGGCGACCTTGGTCAGCTCGATGTCTTCGATGGCGCCGCGGGTGACGCTGATGGTCTTGCCCTTGAGGTCGTCCAGGGTCTTGATGTCGGCGTCTGGCGGACCGAACACGGCGAGGTAGAAGGGCGCGTAGGCGCGGGAGAAGTCGATGACCTTCTCACGTTCCGGGTTCTTGCCGAGGCTGGAAATCACCAGGTCGACCTTGCCGGTGGTGAGAAACGGGATGCGGTTGGTGCTGTTGACCGGGGTCAGTTCGAGTTTGACCTTGAGCTGGTCGGCCAGCAGTTTCGCGGTGTCGATGTCGAGGCCACGGGGCTTCATATCCGGCCCGACCGAGCCGAAGGGCGGGAAGTCCTGGGGCACGGCCACCTTGAGGACGCCGCGCTTGACCACCTCCTCCAGACCGTCGGCGTGGGCGGGTGCCTGGGTCAGCATCAGGCTGGCAAACAGGGCGGCGAGGAGGGCGCTGAAACGCTGGGTCATGGCAAATCTCCAAATCGGCAAGAAGTGATTTCTGCCGATCGACAGAGCATGGGCCATGCCAACATAGGGTTTTGGGGGCGCCAGAGCGCGGTTTTGCTGGCGTCGAACGGTCTTACTGGTCTGAACAGTCAGGTTGTGTTTCGCACCCCGATGGCGCAGCCGGGGAAATCACCGAACCCCCATGGGGCACGACTTGCCGGGCGTCGCGAATAGCTTTACAACTGAGCGCACATTGGCCTGGTTCGTCTGGAAAACCATGAACTCGATCTCCCGCGCCGTACCCGAAGTGGCGCTGCAAGCCATCCGCAAACTGATTACCGAACAGGGTTTCGGGCCGGGGGATGCCTTGCCCTCGCAACGGGACCTGGCGGTACAGCTGGGCGTAAGCCGGGCTTCTTTGCGCGAGGCGTTGTCGTCCCTGAGTGCGCTGGGTGTCATCAGCATCCAGCCGGGCAAAGGCGTATTCGTGCAGGCGCCGGTGGAGTTGCCGCGAGGCGAGGCCGCACCGGGCTGGCCGTTTGCGGCGCAGGCTTCGCCGCTGGATATCTTCCAGTTGCGCTACGCGCTGGAGGGGTTTGCCGCGGGGCTGGCGGCCGTGACCTTGAGCACCGAGGAACTCGATGCGCTGGAAGACAATGTCGCCGCCATGCGCAACGAACTCAAAGCCGCTGATTTCGAAGCGGCGGCGCGCCTGGACTTCGAATTCCACCGGCGCATCCTGCTGGCCAGCGGCAATCAGGCAATGTTGAGTATCCTCACCGCCAGCGCCGATATCTTCCTGGAAAGCCAGAAACTACCGTTCATCCGGGCCGAGCGGGCCATGGAAACCTGGCAGGAGCACCGCAAGATCCTTCGCGCGCTGGCCCGCCGTGCCTCTGGCGCCGCGCAAAAAGCCATGCACGAGCACGTGCGCAACGCGGCGTTGCGCACCGGAATCGCCTTCATCGCTCCCGCTACGGTGTGACCCGGGCTATACCCAAACTCATGGAACACCATAGCGAGACTCAATCATCTGCAGCTTCCTGAACGAGGGAAGGGCAGCTATGATGGGCCACGTTTTTTTGCTTACAACCCTGGAGAATTCCATGAGCAGCGATCTTATCAAACACGTTAGCGACGCTAGCTTCGAGGCCGACGTACTCAAGGCTGAAGGCGCTGTACTGGTCGATTACTGGGCTGAGTGGTGCGGCCCTTGCAAAATGATCGCTCCTGTTCTGGACGAAATTGCCGAGACCTACAAAGGCAAGCTGACCGTCGCCAAGCTGAACATCGACGAAAACCAGGAAACCCCGGCCAAGCATGGCGTGCGTGGTATCCCGACCCTGATGCTGTTCAAGAACGGCAACGTTGAAGCGACCAAGGTCGGCGCACTGTCGAAGTCGCAACTGGCTGCTTTCCTCGACGCCAACATCTAAGCGTCGCTGCAAAGTGTCCTGAAAAAGCCTCGCAAATAGCGGGGCTTTTTGCGTATTCAGGGCTAGACGCTCCCAAACTCAGGTGGTACATTCGGCCCCGCACTGGTTTCTCCATTGCCCCCTGCTAGCCGTCGCCGACGCACTCCTTTTCGAATAAGTACGCGATCCTGTCGCCTTCTCTGCGGCGCGGCCTCATTAAGCCAAAAGCTTAATTTCCCCCCTCCATAAATGATTACGTCATTCCTATATGAATCTGACTGAACTCAAGCAAAAGCCGATTACCGAACTGCTCGAATTGGCCGAACAGATGGGCATAGAAAATATGGCCCGTTCGCGCAAGCAGGACGTGATTTTCTCCCTGCTCAAGAAGCACGCGAAAAGCGGTGAGGAAATCTCCGGTGATGGCGTGCTGGAGATTCTCCAGGACGGCTTCGGCTTCCTGCGCTCCGCTGACGCCTCCTATCTCGCCGGTCCAGACGATATCTACGTCTCGCCGAGCCAGATCCGTCGTTTCAACTTGCGCACCGGTGACACCATCGTTGGCAAGATCCGCCCTCCTAAGGAAGGCGAGCGTTATTTCGCGCTGCTCAAGGTCGACACGATCAACTTCGACCGTCCGGAAAACGCGAAAAACAAGATTCTCTTCGAGAACCTGACCCCGCTGTTCCCGACCGTACGCATGAAGATGGAAGCCGGTAACGGTTCCACCGAAGACCTGACCGGTCGTGTCATCGACCTGTGCGCCCCGATCGGTAAAGGCCAGCGCGGTCTGATCGTTGCTCCGCCGAAAGCGGGCAAGACGATCATGCTGCAGAACATTGCTGCGAACATCGCGCGTAACAACCCTGAAGTTCACCTGATCGTGCTGCTGATCGACGAACGTCCGGAAGAAGTAACCGAAATGCAGCGCACCGTGCGCGGCGAAGTGGTTGCCTCGACGTTCGACGAGCCGCCAACCCGCCACGTGCAGGTTGCCGAAATGGTGATCGAGAAGGCTAAGCGCCTGGTCGAGCACAAGAAAGACGTGGTGATCCTGCTCGACTCCATCACCCGTCTGGCCCGTGCCTACAACACCGTGATCCCGAGCTCCGGCAAGGTACTGACCGGTGGTGTCGATGCCCACGCCCTGGAGAAACCGAAGCGTTTCTTCGGCGCCGCGCGGAACATCGAAGAAGGCGGCTCGCTGACCATCATCGCCACCGCGCTGGTTGAAACCGGCTCGAAGATGGACGAAGTGATCTACGAGGAATTCAAAGGCACCGGCAACATGGAGCTGCCTCTGGATCGCCGCATCGCTGAAAAGCGCGTATTCCCGGCCATCAACATCAACCGTTCCGGCACCCGCCGCGAAGAGTTGCTGACCGCCGACGACGAGCTGCAGCGCATGTGGATCCTGCGCAAGCTGCTGCATCCGATGGATGAAGTGGCTGCCATCGAGTTCCTGGTCGACAAGCTGAAAACGACCAAGACCAACGATGAGTTCTTCCTGTCGATGAAACGCAAGTAAGTCGAGCAGGCAAAGAGAGCCGGGGAAACCCGGCTTTTTGCTATCCGATTTTTGATCAGGTGGCAGTTCGTGGTTC
The DNA here is from genome assembly GCF_058783925.1 of Pseudomonas sp. FW305-70. Taxonomy (NCBI): domain Bacteria; kingdom Pseudomonadati; phylum Pseudomonadota; class Gammaproteobacteria; order Pseudomonadales; family Pseudomonadaceae; genus Pseudomonas; species Pseudomonas sp. FW305-70. The sequence continues at coordinate 196,702 of NZ_JBYSYZ010000005.1, read as the reverse complement.
TGAACCGAAGGGTTCGGCGCTAAACTGCCTGCCCCGAACGCCACGGCCAACACGAGGCTTACGCATGCAGTATCGCGACTTGCGCGACTTTATCAGCGGGCTGGAACAGCGCGGCGAACTCAAGCGCATTCAGGTTCCGGTGTCCCCAGTACTGGAAATGACCGAGGTCTGCGACCGCACCTTGCGCGCCAAAGGCCCGGCCCTGCTTTTCGAAAAGCCCACGGGTTTTGACATTCCGGTGCTCGGCAACCTGTTCGGTACGCCTGAGCGCGTAGCACTGGGCATGGGCGCGGAAGCGGTCAGCGAATTGCGCGAGATCGGCAAGCTGCTGGCGTTCCTCAAGGAGCCCGAGCCGCCGAAAGGCCTGAAGGATGCCTGGTCCAAGCTGCCGATCTTCCGCAAGATCATCTCGATGGCGCCCAAGGTGGTCAAAGACGCGATCTGCCAGGAAGTGGTCATCGAAGGCGACGATGTTGACCTCTCGAAGTTGCCGGTACAGACCTGCTGGCCAGGCGACGTCGCGCCGCTGATCACCTGGGGCCTGACCGTCACCAAGGGGCCGAACAAGGACCGACAGAACCTCGGTATCTACCGTCAGCAGGTGATTGGCCGCAATAAAGTCATCATGCGCTGGCTGAGCCACCGTGGCGGTGCGCTGGATTATCGCGAGTGGTGCGAAAAGCATCCGGGCCAGCCCTTTCCTGTTGCCGTTGCATTGGGCGCAGACCCGGCGACCATCCTCGGCGCCGTGACCCCGGTGCCCGACAGCCTTTCCGAATACGCCTTCGCCGGCCTGTTGCGCGGTAACCGCACTGAGTTGGTGAAGTGCCGCGGCAACGACCTGCAAGTGCCGGCCACCGCCGAAATCATCCTCGAAGGCGTGATCCATCCGGGCGAGATGGCCGATGAAGGCCCGTACGGCGACCACACCGGTTACTACAACGAAGTCGACAGCTTCCCGGTATTCACCGTCGAGCGCATCACCCACCGGATCAAACCGATCTACCACAGCACCTACACCGGCCGTCCGCCGGATGAGCCGGCGATCCTCGGCGTCGCGCTGAACGAAGTGTTCGTGCCGATCCTGCAGAAGCAGTTCCCGGAGATCACCGACTTCTACCTGCCGCCCGAAGGTTGCTCGTACCGCATGGCCATCGTGACCATGAAGAAGTCGTATCCGGGCCATGCCAAGCGGGTAATGCTGGGTGTCTGGTCGTTTTTGCGACAGTTCATGTACACCAAGTTCGTTATCGTCACCGACGACGATATCAACGCCCGGGACTGGAACGACGTGATCTGGGCCATCACCACGCGCATGGACCCCAAGCGCGACACGGTGATGATCGACAACACGCCGATCGACTACCTGGACTTCGCTTCGCCGGTGTCCGGCCTGGGGTCGAAAATGGGCCTTGATGCCACGCATAAATGGCCGGGCGAAACCACCCGTGAGTGGGGCCGTGTCATCGTCAAGGACGATGCGGTGACCCAGCGGATCGATGCCATCTGGAATCAGTTAGGAATAGATTGATGCGTGTAACCTTGCAGCCCTCCGGAGCAGTGCTTGAGATATTGCCCGGCGAGCGGATTCTCGATGGCGCGCGACGACTGGGCTACGAATGCCCGCAAAGTTGCCGCAACGGCAATTGCCACGTGTGCGCGGCGCTGCTGGTGGAAGGTCGGGTCGAGCAGGCCGGCAATGTGCGTGATCATGGCGAGTTCTACACTTGCATAGCGGAGCCGCTGGAAGACTGCATTGTGCTGTGGGATGGCGTGCTCGCCTTGGGAGAACTGCCGGTGCGCAGCGTGTCGTGTCAGGTCATTGAGTGCAAGGACGTGGGCGGCGATACCTGGCGCGTGCGTCTGCGGGCTCCGGCCGGCAAACCGCCGCGCTACCACGCCGGGCAGTACCTGATGATCGAGCGCGAGAACGGCGAAAAGTCCGCCTTTTCCCTCGCCTCGGCACCGCATGCGGGGCGCGATCTGGAAATCCACGTACTGGCGCGCGAGTCCAGTGCGCTGAGCCTGATCGAGCAGCTCCAGCGCAACAGCATGGTGCGGGTTGAGTTGCCGTTTGGCGATACCCACCTGGAGGAGTTGCCGGACGGCCCTCTCGTGCTGATCGCCGCTGGCACCGGCATGGGCCAGATCCACGGCCTGATCGAACATTGCCGGGCCACGGGTTTCAAGCATCCGGTGCATTTGTATTGGGGCGTGCGTCGTCCGGAAGACTTTTATCAAGTCGAGCACTGGAACGAATGGCTGAAACTACCCAACCTGTTCCTGCACAAGGTCGTCAGTGATCAATGCGGTTGGGAAGGGCGCTGCGGCATGTTGCATGAAGCGGTCTGTGAAGATTTCCCGGACCTCAAGCCACTGCACGTTTACGCCAGTGGTTCTCCGGCCATGGTCTACGGCACGCTGGATGCGCTGGTGGAAGCGGGAATGGACGCCCACCAGATGCGCGCCGATGTGTTTGCCTACGCCCCCAGATCCTGATGCTACCCCCCTGTAGGAGCGAGCTTGCTCGCGATCGTCGTTAACGATTACGCGGGAAGTCAGGTTGCCCGCAGCGTTCTTGAGTCCATCGCGAGCAAGCTCGCTCCTACAGGGTTATAGGTTTATAACCCGCTATATAGCCCATCGGTATTTATAAATTTATATAAATGCCGGTAGGTTATATTCCAGTCAGGCAATTAATTAAGAACTGTGCCATGGCATTCAAATTGCCTTAAAACATATGTGCCTTATTGTTACAGCTGTGCGTTCTATTAAGTAATTCTTCACCCGCGGGGAGCTGAACGCTATTCGCCATGAGCGCCATCGAATCTGCTTTTTTGAATCTGGCTTACCCTCCGCGGCTCGACCTGGGGCCGCAGCTCACTCACGAACAATTGCTCAGCTCGATGCAGTCGACCATGGCCCGTCACAAGGGTGGGCCGGTGTGGCTGTTTGCCTACGGCTCGCTGATCTGGCGGCCTGAATGCACGGCGGTTGAACGGGTTCGCGGCCGGGTGCATGGCTACCATCGCGGGTTGTATCTGTGGTCCCACGAACATCGCGGCACTCCGGAAATGCCCGGCCTGGTGTTCGGCCTGGATCGCGGTGGCTCTTGCAGCGGTTTTGCCTATCGCTTGCCCGAAGAGCAACTCGAAGCGTCGCTGTACGCGCTTTGGCAGCGCGAGATGCCATTTCCTTCCTACCGCCCGCACTGGCTTAACTGCCGACTCGAAGATGGCAGCCAGGTTCAGGCCTTGGGGTTTGTGCTGGAGCGACATCTGCCCAGTTATGCCGGCAACCTGCCGGACCATGTGCTGAGCCATGTGTTCGAAAACGCTTGCGGGCGTTACGGCACCACTCGCGATTATGTCGAGCAGACCGCGCACGCCCTGCGTAGCCACGCCATGCCAGACCGGAATCTGGAGGCGCGGCTCAAGCGCTGTAAGTCAAAGGCTGATCAAGCGAGTGCTTCGCGGCCCTGACTGGCGACTTGTTTGTGGCGTAGCGTCGGGGCGAGGAAGGCCATCGCCAGCAGGCAGGCGCCCACCAGCAGCACGAAACCGCCGTCCCAACCAAAATGGTCCACGGTGTAGCCCATCGCTGCACTGGCCGCGACCGAACCGCCCAGGTAGCCGAACAGGCCGGTGAAGCCCGCCGCCGTACCGGCCGCTTTCTTCGGTGCCAACTCCAGCGCCTGCAGGCCGATCAGCATGACCGGGCCGTAGATCAGGAAGCCTATTGAAAGCAGCGCGATCATGTCGATCATCGGGTTGCCGGCCGGGTTGAGCCAGTAAACCAGTGTCGCGACCGTCACCAGCGCCATGAACACCATGCCGGTCAGGCCGCGGTTGCCACGGAAGATCTTGTCCGACATCCAGCCGCACAGCAGGGTGCCCGGGATACCTGCCCACTCGTAGAAGAAATACGCCCACGAGGTTTTATCCACGGTGAAGCCCTTGGCTTCCTTGAGGTAGGTTGGTGCCCAGTCCAGCACGCCGTAGCGCAGCAGATAGACAAAGACGTTGGCCAGGGCGATGTACCAGAGCATTTTGTTGCGCAGCACGTATTTGACGAAGATTTCCTTGGCGCTGAATTCCTCTTCGTGGCTGGCATCGTAGCCTTCCGGGTAGTCGTTCTTGTACTGCTCAATCGGCGGCAGGCCAACCGATTGCGGGGTGTCGCGCATGGTTACAAAGGCAAACACCGCTACCGCCAGTGCCACCGCTGCCGGCACGTAGAACGCCGCATGCCAGTCATTGAACAGGCCCATGCCGATCAGGAACAACGGGCCGATCAGGCCGCCGCCGACGTTGTGCGCCACGTTCCACACGGACACCACGCCGCCACGTTCCTTCTGCGACCACCAGTGCACCATGGTCCGGCCACTCGGCGGCCAACCCATGCCCTGCGCCCAGCCGTTGATGAACAGCAGAATGAACATCATGGTCACGCTGGACGTCGCCCATGGCGCGAAACCGAAAATGAACATCACGCCAGCCGACACCAACAGGCCGAACGGCAGGAAGAAACGCGGGTTGGAACGGTCGGACACCAGGCCCATGAGGAACTTCGACAGGCCGTAGGCAATCGCGATGGCGGACATCGCCAGACCCAGCTGACCGCGGGAGTAACCCTCGTCGATCAGGTACGGCATGGCCAGGGAGAAGTTTTTGCGCAGCAGGTAGTAACCGGCATAGCCAATGAAGATGCCGGCGAAGATCTGCCAGCGCAGGCGTCGGTAGGTGCTGTCTATTTTTTCTTCAGGCAATGGAGCCTGATGTGCGGCAGGACGAAAGAAAGCAAACATTCAAGAGCTCCAGATTTCTTGTTTTGACTGCGGTTGCGAATGTTACAGTTTCGTTACCGAAAATAGCACCGGTTCTCATCGGCAAAACAGCGGAAATGTTGGATATCGCGCATTCCTTTATGAACATGTCGCTCAGGTGAAAGTGAAGGGCGTTGTAGGAAGCATCACCCACCCATGCTTTACGCGACTGATCCGTCCCGGGTAGGGCAATTCTTTAGGAAATGTCCTGCTCTGTTACCGGAAGCCGTGACCTTCAGTGCAGCACCCTTGAGCTTTAACCTTTGCCGTACAGCCAGTTGTGGCGTTTCAGGTGCGAGGGAGAGGAGGATGCGGTGGTTTTTGTTTGTGGTGCTGTTGTTTGTTGTGTCTGTTGAAAGCAGCGCAGGGGAGGTGTTCCTGATACCGGAAAACAACCCCAAGCCGATTTACCCACCGGCGCTGCATCGGGCTGGAGTCACCGGTAATGTCCGGGTCAGGTTCATGGCACATGCCAACGGCTCGGTCAGCAAGGTGAGCATTTTGCAAAGCGATCACCCTGATTTCGCCGAGGCGACCAGAGTCGCCATAGCGCAGTGGCGGTTCAAGCCATGGACCGTTGAGGGTGACAAGCCTGAGGAGCAGGAAGTCGTTGCGCCGATGATGTTCAGGTTCGATGTGCATCTACCGCTGCATCTCAACCAGTGGCTCAAGGCATTGAGATGCCGCGATCTCAATGAGGCATTGGCGCGTGCCCCGGAGCACAAGTGGATTGATTCCGCCGCCTTCCATTACATCCGGGCTTATCTGTCGAACGCGTTTTCCACGGCAACACTGCCGACCGAACGGCGTCTGTCATTGATCGCCGATATGAACAGGAAGGTGCCGATCATTATCAGGCAATGCTCGAACAACCCGGGTTCCAGGTATGTAAGGTTTTTGCCGGAAGATATCCGCCAGTTACTGTAGGGAAAGAGCCTGGACTCAGAGGTCCGGGCTCTTTGCCGGGGTCAGCGAACCTGCACCACCACTTTCCCGACGGCTTTACGCTGGCCAAGATCATTGATCGCCTGCGCTGCATTGCCCAGTGGATACACCTGCGACACCAGCGGCTTCAGCTTGCCTTCGGCAAACCAGCCAAACAGTTGCTGGAAGTTCGCGGCATTGTCCTGCGGCTGGCGTTGGGCGAAGGAGCCCCAGAATACGCCGAGCACTGCCGCGCCTTTGAGCAGCGCCAGGTTGACCGGCAGTTCGGGGATGCGCCCGCTGGCGAAGCCGACCACCAGCAGGCGGCCGTTCCAGGCGATGGCGCGGATGGCCTGGTCGAACAGGTCGCCGCCCACCGGGTCGTAGATCACGTCGGCGCCCTGGCCGTCGGTCAGGCGCTTGATTTCGTCCTTGAGGCTGGTTTCGCTGTAGTTGATCAGTTCATCGGCGCCGGCGGCCTTGGCCACGGCGAGTTTTTCCGCGCTGCTGGCCGCGGCAATCACCCGGGCGCCCATGGCTTTGCCGATTTCCACCGCCGCCAGGCCGACACCGCCGGAGGCACCCAGCACCAGCAGGGTTTCGCCCGGTTGCAGGTTGCCGCGCTGCTTGAGGGCGTGCATCGAGGTGCCGTAGGTCATGCTGAAGGCGGCAGCGGTGTTGAAGTCCATGGAGGGCGGAATCGGCAACACGTTGTAGCCCGGCACGGCAACCTGTTCGGCAAAGCTGCCCCAGCCGGTCAGGGCCATGACCCGGTCACCGACTTTCAGGTGGCTGACCTTCTCGCCGACTTCGCGGACCACGCCGGCCGCTTCGCCACCCGGAGAAAACGGGAAGGGCGGCTTGAACTGGTACTTGCCCTCGATGATCAGCGTGTCGGGGAAATTGACCCCGGCGGCGTGCACCTCCAGCAGGATTTCATTCTTCTTCGCGACAGGACTGGCGACGTCTTCCAGCACCAGCGATTCGGCAGGGCCGAAGGCTTTGCACAGCACGGCTTTCATCAGGGCTATTCCTTTGGGAGTGATGGCCGATAAGTGTAGGTGTGTGGGTCGAAGGGTCAACGAGCATGCCCGGCCCTGATAGTCAGCCATAAGCTTGTGCTTGCATGGCGGGTCGTTATGCTAGGCCGCAAACCGGATAAGGAGTGAATTGTGAAAGCGTGGATCATGTTGTTGCTGGCCCTGTCCCTGCCTGTGGCAGCGGTGGCCGAAGAAGCCAAAGAAGATACCGCTCCGAAGGTCAGTTACATCACCCTGAGCCCGCCGTTCGTGGGCAACTACGGCCTGGACGGCACGCCGAAACTGAAAGTCTACAAGGCTGATGTGGCGTTGCGGGTGACCGGTGACGAGGCTGCCAAGGCGGTGAAGGCCAATGAACCGTTGATTCGCAATCAATTGGTCGCGCTGTTCGCCCAGCAGACCACCGAGACGATGAACAATGTCGAGGCCAAGGAAAAGCTGCGTCAGGAAGCCCTGAAACAGACCCAGCAGGTGATGAGCGACGAAACCGGCAAGCCGGTGGTTGAGGATTTGTTGTTCAACAACCTGATCATCCAGTAAGTCTTCTGGCGCCTGTACCGGCCTCTTCGCGAGCAAGCCCGCTCCCACAGGGTTCTGTGGTGGACATGTGATTGTGCTTCAACACAAATCCACTGTGGGAGCGGCGGTGCGACGATTCGACTTGCTCGCGAAGAGGCCAGTCCGGGCGGTGAACGACTCAAGGCTTTAAAGCAATCACCGCCGCCCACTGCTCCGGCGTCACCGGCATCACCGACAGTCGCGAACCTTTCTGCACCAGCGGCAATTCGACCAGCGCCGTCTGCTGCTTCAGGTAATCCAGTTTCAGCACCCGGGCAAACGTCTCGACATGGGCGACATCGATCGCGCTCCAGGCGTTTTTCTCCGCCGTTGCCTTTGGGTCGTAGTAATGACTTTCAGGTTCCAGCGCCGTCGGGTCCGGATACGCGGCTTCGACAATCTTGCCGATACCGGCGATGCCCGGCTCCGGGCAGCTGGAATGATAGAAAAAGAACTCATCCCCCACTGCCATGGCCCGCAGGAAGTTGCGTGCCTGATAGTTGCGAACCCCGTCCCAGCGCGCTTTGCCGAGCTTTTCCAGCCCTTTGATCGAGAGTTCGTCGGGCTCGGATTTCATCAGCCAATAGGCCATGTCTTTTGCTCCTTGCGTGGTGATTGAGCAACTTGTCGGCAATTTTATGACAAACCGACAGTCGGTTGACGTCAGCATTTGCGCAGCGGTTCACGTTGTCGCAAAATGCCGGCCTTTAAAGCTTGACGCTGCTGCACGGCCTACAAACGGAAACCGCTGCTGTCATCGTGTAGATCTGCCTTTGGGGGGCAATCGATGAAACGCAAACCGGATTTACTATGGATTTTGGTCATTTTATTTGGCCTTGGCGTCGTGACCACCGGCTATGCCCAAAGCCTGTGGGCCAGCAAGACCGATGCACCGGTCGAGCTCGCCCAGTTGCAGCAACAGTCGACCGCCTTCAAGCGCTGATCCTGTTGTCCCGGCGTCGCTGATCGAAGTGACGCCTAGCCTGCGTAATACCAGGCCTTGTCTGTCACCGTTCCCTGCAGCGGCACATCCCAGCTCGCCTGAGCCAATCGTTCCACCTTCTGACACTCATGGGCCAGCCCCAACAGCGTCGGCTTGCGCCAGTCATTGCGACGCGCCAGATAGGCCAGGCTCCGATCGTAGAAGCCGCCGCCCATCCCCAGGCGTCCGCCAACATCGTCAAACCCCACCAATGGCAACAACACCAGGTCCAGCGCCCAGATTCTGCGTTGCCGGGCGAGGTTGGCCCGAGGTTCGAGAATGCGGAAGCGGTTGGGTTTGAGTTTTTCCCCTGGCCGGATGCGCTGGAACACCATTTTGGTTCGCGGCCAGGCACTCAGCACCGGCAGATACGTGGCCTTGCCCCGGCGCTGTGCGGCACGCAGCAACAGGCGCGGATCGATTTCACCGTCGGTCGGCAGATAAAGCGAGATGTGTCTGGCGCGGCGGAACAGCGGTTGCTGGGCCAATTGCTTGTACAGCCCGCGAGCGGCCTGGCGCTGCTGACTGGGTGTCAGTGCGCGACGGGCCTTGCGCAGCATGCGTCGAAGTTGCGGGCGGGGAAGCAGCGCAGGTTCGGTCATGGATTCGGACTTCGGCAGGACGGGTACACAAAGCGTACCCGCAAAAACGCCAATGCCGGTATTTAAACCGGCATTGGACTGGAATCAGGCTCCCCGAATGTGTCGCTGTCGACTTAGCCCTTGAACCCGAAAGTTCAAGGTGGAAGATGCAGTAGGCTTTAAGGCTTTCCGTCTAGCGGACATGCACACCAGCCCAACGTGCAACCTCCAGGGTATAGCAAATCGGCTCAGGGACATCGCCAACTGGCAAACACCCCAGGGAGTGAGGGCAGTATACCGCAAGCGGCGACGCGAATCAGCCTTTGGTGACGTCCGGATCGGTCGCGAGGACCAGATCGACGCGATCGAGCAGGTCGCGAACTTGCTCACGGGTCGAGCCGCTGACTTGAACGTCCGGGCGATCTTCCTTGTGCAGCAGGTCGTGGGTGATGTTCAGCGCAGCCATCACGGCGATACGGTCGGCGCCGATGACTTTGCCGCTGCTGCGGATTTCGCGCATCTTGCCGTCCAGATAACGGGCGGCGCTGACCAGGTTACTGCGCTCTTCCTGAGGGCAGATGATCGAATACTCTTTGTCGAGAATCTGCACGGTGACGCTATTGCTTGAACTCATGAGTCTTGCTCCAGGGCCTTGAGGCGCGAAATCATCGACTCGACCTTACGCCGGGCGATTTCGTTTTTTTCAATGAGATGCGCGCGTTCCTCGCGCCAGGTCTTTTCCTGAGCTAGTAAGAGTCCATTTTGACTCTTAAGTTGCTCGACTCGGGTAATCAGCAATTCGAGTCTGGCCATCAGCGCTTGCAGGTCGGTGTCTTCCATTGTCTTCACTGTCTGATGGGTGTTGGACTGTAGGAGCGAGCTTGCTCGCGATGGTCGCCAACGATAACGCTGGGTCCCTGACAACCCGCGGCGCTCTCGGGTTCATCGCGAGCAAGCTCGCTCCTACAGGGGTAGTCGATGTAGGATACAAGGCCTTCATTCTAGACATAGCGCCGTCTGGCGCCTAGCTGCCCATGACCATTCAGAATTCCCCGTACCAAGGCTTCGCCACCCTGCTGACTTCCAGCGGCCACAACGTCTCGCCTGCTGAACTGCACGGCCTGCTGCTCGGCCGCAGTTGCGCCGGCGCCGGTTTCGATGCCGAAGGCTGGCTGATCGATGCCGCCGAATTGCTCGAAAGCGAGCCGCAGGACAACGTTCGCAACGCCCTGATCGGCTTGCAAGAGATGGTAAAAGGCGAGCTCACCGGCGATGACGTGACCGTCGTTCTGCTGTTGCCGACCGACGACGCCCCGCTCACCGAACGTGCCGCCGCACTGGGCCAATGGTGCCAGGGTTTCCTCAGCGGTTTCGGCTTGAACTGCCGTGACAGCAGCGCCCTGAGCACCGAGGCCACTGAAGTGCTTCAGGATCTGGCGGCCATCTCCCAGGTGCAAGATGCGCTGGAAGAGTCCGACGACGGCGAAAACGACTATATGGAAGTCATGGAGTACCTGCGCGTCGCGCCGCTGCTGCTGTTCTCCGAGACCAAGAAAGACGTGCCGGCCGCCGCCAAACCGTCGCTGCACTAATCGTTTGCCAGGGAACGCCATCTGCCCATGATCCACATCCCTAAATCGGAATACAGCCGTCGCCGCAAGGCCCTGATGGCGCAGATGGAACCCAACAGCATCGCCATCCTGCCCGCCGCCGCGGTGGCCATTCGTAACCGCGACGTCGAGCACGTCTACCGCCAGGACAGCGACTTCCAGTACCTCAGCGGCTTCCCTGAACCTCAGGCGGTATTGGTGCTGATGCCGGGTCGCGTGCATGGCGAATACATCCTGTTCTGCCGCGAGCGCAACGCCGAGCGCGAATTGTGGGATGGTCTGCGTGCCGGGCAGGAAGGCGCGATTCGCGACTTCGGCGCCGACGACGCCTTTCCCATCACCGATATCGACGACATCCTGCCGGGCCTGATCGAAGGCCGTGACCGGGTGTATTCGGCCATGGGCAGCAACCCCGAATTCGACCGCCACCTGATGGAATGGATCAACGTGATCCGCTCCAAGGCCAACCTCGGTGCCCAGCCGCCGAACGAATTCGTTGCCCTGGATCATCTGCTGCACGACATGCGCCTGTATAAATCGGCGGCAGAAGTGAAAGTGATGCGCGAGGCGGCGCGGATTTCCGCCCAGGCGCACGTACGGGCAATGCAGGCCTGTCGCGCCGGGTTGCACGAATTCAGCCTGGAAGCCGAGCTCGATTACGAATTCCGCAAGGGCGGGGCGAAGATGCCGGCCTACGGGTCGATCGTCGCGGCGGGGCGCAACAGCTGCATCCTGCATTACCAGCAGAATGACGCGCTGCTCAAGGACGGTGACCTGGTGCTGATCGACGCCGGGTGCGAGATCGACTGCTACGCCAGCGACATCACCCGGACCTTTCCGGTCAGCGGCAAGTATTCAGCGGAACAGAAAGCGATTTACGAATTGGTGCTGGCCTCTCAGGAAGCCGCCTTTGCCGAAATCGCCCCGAACAAACACTGGAACCAGGCGCACGAGGCCACGGTCCGGGTCATCACGACCGGGCTGGTCAAGCTGGGGTTGCTCCAGGGTGAGGTTGACGAACTGATCGCCAGTGAAGCCTACAAGGCGTTTTACATGCACCGCGCCGGCCATTGGCTGGGTATGGATGTGCACGATGTCGGCGAATACAAGGTCGGCGGCGAGTGGCGCGTACTGGAGGTCGGCATGGCGTTGACCGTGGAGCCGGGGATCTACATTGCTCCGGACAACCAGAGTGTGGCGAAGAAATGGCGCGGCATTGGCGTGCGCATCGAGGACGACGTAGTGGTCACCAGAACCGGCTGTGAAATATTGACGGGCGGCGTGCCGAAAACCGTCAGCGAAATCGAGGCCCTGATGGCGCAAGCACGGACACAGGCGGCATGAGTCGAGTCAACCTGGCAATCATTGGTGGCGGGCTGGTCGGTGCGAGTCTGGCGCTGGCCTTGCAGGCCGGCGCCAAGGCCCGAGGCTGGAAGATCGTGCTGATCGAGCCGTTCGCCCCGGGGGATACGTATCAACCGAGTTACGACGCTCGTTCTTCGGCGCTGTCCTTTGGCTCGCGGCAGATTTACCAACGCCTGGGCGTCTGGCAGGAAGTTTCCCGCCGCGCCGAGCCGATCAAGCAGATTCATGTTTCCGACCGTGGTCGATTCTCGACGGCGCGGTTGTCGGCGATGGAAGAGGGGGTTCCAGCGCTGGGTTATGTCGTTGAAAACGCCTGGCTCGGCCAATGCCTGTGGCAAGGCCTGGACAAGGACGTGATCAGCTGGCGTTGCCCGGCGGAAGTCACCCGCATGGAGCCGCTGACCGATGGCTATCGCCTGACCCTCAATGATGAAACCACCCTTGAGTGCGACCTCGCGGTACTCGCTGACGGCGGCCGCTCCGGCCTGCGCGAGCAACTGGGGATCGGCATCCGCAAGCGTCCGTATAACCAGAGCGCGCTGATCGCCAACATCACCCCGAGCGAGGCTCACAACGGCATGGCCTTCGAGCGTTTCACCGACGAAGGCCCAATGGCGTTGCTGCCGCTGCCGGAAAACCGCTGTGCTCTGGTCTGGACCCGTCTGGGCATGGACGCGCAACGCCTGGCGGCCCTCGATGAGCGCAGTTTCCTCAGTGAATTGCAGGGTGTCTTCGGTTATCGCCTTGGTACGTTGAAGCAGGTCGGTGCACGACACCTGTATCCGCTGACACTGGTCGAGGCCGAGGAACAGGTGCGCCCGCATCTGGCGATTCTCGGCAACGCGGCGCACAGCTTGCATCCGATTGCCGGCCAGGGGTTCAACCTGTCCCTGCGCGATGCCCAGGCCCTGGCCGATGCCTTGCTCGCCAGCGAAAAGCCCTTGGGCGACTTTGCCACCTTGCAGGCCTATCGCGAACGTCAGCGTCTCGACCAGGACCTCACCGTGGGCTTCTCCGATCAGGTCACGCGCCTGTTCGGCAGTACCCAGCCGCTGGTGTCCCTGGGTCGCAACATCGGCTTGCTCGGCCTCGACCTGCTGCCACCGGCCAAACGCTGGTTTGCCCGACAGGCGATGGGGCTGGGGACGCGACCGGATGCCTAGCTGGTTGAACCGCCGATTTGGCAAGGCACGATTGATAAAAAACCTGCCGCACTTGCAGGTCGACATTCATGACGGCGTCGGCCACCTGGTGGCGCGAGTCGGGAAAACCCTTTACGTGCGGCTCAAGCCGCAAGAGAGACAGGCTTAAAGCATGGAAATGCGCGCAGATCTGCTGATTGTCGGGGCCGGAATGGTCGGCAGCGCCCTGGCGCTGGCGTTGCAGAACAGCGGGCTGGAAGTCCTGCTGCTGGACGGCAGCCCCATGAGTGTCAAACCCTTCAACGCTCAGGCCGCTTTTGAGCCGCGGGTGAGCGCCTTGTCGGCTGCGAGCCAACGGATCCTCGAACGCCTTGGCGTCTGGGACGGCATCGCCGGGCGGCGCAGCAGCCCCTACACCGACATGCAGGTCTGGGATGGCAGCGGCACCGGGCAAATCCACTTCTCGGCGACCAGCGTGCATGCCGAGGTGCTGGGGCATATCGTCGAAAACCGAGTGGTCCAGGATGCCTTGCTCGAGCGCCTGCACGACTGTGACCTGGGGTTGCTGGCCAATGCACGGCTGGAACAGATGCGCCGCTCCGGCGATGACTGGCTGCTGACCCTGGCCGATGGCCGCACCCTGCGTGCACCGCTGGTGATCGCAGCGGATGGCGCCAACTCGGCCGTGCGGCGCCTGGCCGGGGTCGCGACCCGCGAATGGGATTATCTGCATCATGCCATCGTCACCAGCGTGCGTTGCGCCAAGCCGCATCAGATGACGGCCTGGCAGCGCTTCACCGACAACGGTCCGTTGGCGTTTCTGCCACTGGAGCGCGACGGCGAACAGGATTGGTGCTCGATCGTCTGGTCGACCACGCCCGGCGAAGCCGAACGCTTGATGGCGATGGATGACCAGGGTTTCTGCAAGGAACTGGAGCGAGCCTTTGAGGGGCGGCTCGGTGAAGTGCTCAGCGCCGACCCGCGCCTGTGTGTGCCCCTGCGCCAGCGGCATGCCAAGCGTTATGTGGCGCAAGGCCTGGCGTTGATCGGCGACGCGGCCCACACCATTCACCCGTTGGCCGGGCAGGGTGTGAACCTCGGATTCCTCGATGCCGCCGTGCTGGCCGAAGTGTTGCTGCAAGCGGCAACCCGTGGCGAACGCCTGGCGGATGTGAAAGTCCTCAGCCGTTACGAGCGTCGGCGCATGCCCCACAACCTGGCACTGATGGCAGCGATGGAGGGCTTCGAGCGCTTGTTCCAGGCGGATCCGTTACCGGTGCGCTGGTTGCGTAATACCGGGTTGAAAATGGTTGAGAAGATGCCCGAGGCCAAGGCCTTGTTCGTGCGTGAAGCGCTGGGGTTGACCGGGGATTTGCCGGCGCTGGCCAAGCCCTGAGTTCTGCATAGCGGCTACTGGCCTCTTCGCGGGCAAGCCCGCTCCCACAGGTATCGCTTTGGGCACGGGAATTGTGAACGTTGTGGGAGCGGGCTTGCCCGCGAAGGTGTCAGCACAAGCACCACAAATTCCAGGCGGTGCAACATCCGGTAACTCCTCCGCGAACAGCTTCGATTGAGAAGCTAAATGTGAGTCCTTATCATTTGATCTCATTTTCCAATCGAGAGACCGCTCCCATGTTGGCACCGAAGCGTCTACTGACTGCACTGGCCCTGACCCTGATTGGCAGCACCGCCGCCCAGGCTGCTGACGAGGTGGTGGTCTACTCCTCGCGTATCGACGAGCTGATCAAGCCAGTATTCGATGCCTACACAGCCAAGACCGGCGTGAAGGTGAAGTTCATCACCGACAAGGAAGCGCCGCTGATGCAGCGGCTCAAGGCCGAGGGCGCGAATACGCCGGCCGACCTGCTGCTGACCGTCGATGCCGGCAACCTCTGGCAAGCCGAGCAGATGGGCATCCTCCAGCCGTTCACCTCGAAAACCATCGACGCCAACATTCCGCTGCAGTACCGGGCAGCTTCCCACGCCTGGACCGGCTTGAGCCTGCGGGCGCGGACCATTGCCTACTCCACTGACCGTGTGAAGCCGGGCGAACTGACCACCTACGAAGCACTGGCCGACAAGCAATGGGAAGGCCGCCTGTGCCTGCGTTCGGCGAAGAAGGTCTACAACCAGTCCCTGACCGCGACCATGATCGAAGTGCACGGCGCCGGCAAGACCGAGGAAATCCTCAAGGGCTGGGTCAAAAACCTGTCCACTGACGTATTCTCCGACGACACCGCGGTGCTCGAAGCGATCAATGCCGGCCAGTGCGATGTCGGCATCGTCAACACCTACTATTACGGCCGCCTGCACAAGCAGAAGCCGGATCTGCCGGTGAAACTGTTCTGGCCGAACCAGGCCGACCGTGGCGTACACATCAACCTGTCGGGTATCGGCCTGACCCAACACGCGCCACACCCGGAAGCGGCCAAGGCCCTGGTGGAGTGGATGACCACGCCTGAAGCGCAGAAGATCTTTGCCGACGTGAACCAGGAGTTCCCGGCCAACCCGGCCGTACAGCCATCGGCTGAAGTCGCCGCATGGGGCAAGTTCATCGCTGATACCTTGCCTGTGGAAATCGCCGGCAAACGCCAGGCTGAGGCGATTCGCCTGATGGACAAGGCTGGCTGGAACTGATTTGCCCGATATACTGCGCCCCGCCTATGCGGGGCGTTTGTTTTTTTGTTGCGCGCTTCTGACTCTGTAGGAGCGAGCTTGCTCGCGATGAACGTCAGGGCACCGCGGATCGTCAGACTCCCCGCGTTATCGTTGACGTTTTTCGCGAGCAAGCTCGCTCCTACAGTGTCGATTTCACCCATTAATAGTAGAGAACCAAGCCTGTGGCCCACCCTGCCCAACGCCGCTGGTATCCCGTCGTCTTCGCCATTGCTGCGCTGGTCCTGTTGCCCCTGAGCGTCCTGCTGCTTTCCTGGCAAATCATCGATCAACAGATCTGGTCCCATCTATGGGACACACAGATGCCGCGTTTGCTGGGTAATACCCTGACCCTGGTGCTAGGCGTCGGTGTCGGTGTGACAGTCCTGGGTGTCAGCCTGGCCTGGCTTACCAGCCTTTGCGAATTCCCCGGCCGGCGCTGGCTGGACTGGGCGCTGATGTTGCCCTTCGCGATTCCGGCCTATGTGCTGGCCTTCGTCTTCGTCGGCCTGCTGGATTTTGCCGGGCCCGTGCAAACCCTGCTGCGCGAATGGTTAGGCAGCGGTCTGCGACTGCCGCGCGTGCGCTCCACGGGCGGGGTGATTGTGGTGCTGGTGCTGGTTTTCTATCCCTATGTGTATCTGCTGGCCCGCACGGCCTTCCTCGCCCAGGGCAAAGGCCTGATGGAAGCGGCGCGGGTCCTGGGTCAATCGCCCTGGCAAGCGTTCTGGCGTGTGGCATTGCCCATGGCGCGGCCGGCCATCGGTGCGGGCGTGGCATTGGCGCTGATGGAAACCCTGGCGGATTTCGGCGCAGTGTCGGTGTTTAACTTCGATACCTTCACCACGGCCATCTACAAGACCTGGTACGGTTTTTTCAGTCTGTCTTCCGCCGCGCAACTGGCCAGCTTGTTGCTGCTGGTGGTGATGCTCGTGCTCTACGGCGAACGGCGTGCTCGCGGGGCCAACCGGGCGGGCAACGAGCGGCCACGGGTCAAGGCGCTGTATCACCTGCGGGGCTTCAAGGCACTGGCGGCCTCGACCTGGTGCGGTCTGGTGTTTGCCTGCGCTTTTGTTATCCCGATGCTGCAATTGGCGGTGTGGTTCTGGCTGCGCGGGCGCTTCGATCTCGACGAGCGCTACACCGGGTTGATCGTCCATACCTTGTACCTGGGGGCGATGGCGGCGTTGATCACCGTCAGCGTCGCCTTGTTGCTGGCGTTTGCCCGACGCCTGGCGCCCACCCGGGTCATTCGTTCCGGGGTCAGTCTGGCCAACCTGGGTTACGCCTTGCCGGGCTCGGTGCTGGCGGTGTCGATCATGCTGGCGTTCAGTTACCTGGATCGCGAGCTGGTGATCCCGCTCTCGAGCTGGCTCGGTGGCGCGGGCAAGCCGCTGCTGCTGGGCAGTCTGTCAGCGTTGTTGCTGGCCTATCTGGTGCGCTTCATTGCGGTGGCCTACGGACCACTGGAAAGCAGTCTGGCGCGTATACGGCCATCTTTGCCCGAAGCGGCACGTAGCCTTGGCGTCAGTGGGCCGCGACTGTTTTTCAAAGTGTATCTACCGTTGTTGTTGCCCGGCACCTTGAGCGCGGCGCTGCTGGTGTTCGTCGACGTGCTCAAGGAAATGCCCGCGACCCTGCTGATGCGCCCGTTTGGCTGGGACACGCTGGCGGTGCGGATCTTTGAAATGACCAGCGAAGGAGAATGGGCGAGGGCATCTTTGCCAGCGTTGACCCTGGTGCTGGTCGGGCTGCTGCCGGTCATCGGATTGATCCGGCGCTCAGCGCATCGAAACAGCTAGGTGTCAGTCCTACACCTTGCGGCTACAATGCGCGGCATTCGGTGCGGTCCGTCTGACAGACCAGGTAGCTGAAATCGGCTAAAGGCCTTTTGTTTCAAGGCATTCAGTCCGTGCAGCACTTGCCCGCACCTTCGCCACGCCCGGAAGGAGAAACCCATGGGACAGCGTACGCCTCTGTATGACCTTCATCTCGCGCTCGGCGCAAAGATGGTCGATTTTGGCGGTTGGGACATGCCTCTGCATTATGGATCGCAGGTCGAGGAACACCATCAGGTGCGCCGCGATTGCGGTGTCTTCGATGTATCCCACATGACCGTTATCGACGTCGGCGGCCCCCAGGCCAAAGCCTGGCTTCAGCATTTGCTGGCCAATGATGTCGAACGCCTGCACAGCCCCGGCCGTGCGTTATACAGCACCATGCTCAACGAACAGGGCGGCATCGTCGACGACATGATCGTCTACCGTCTCGACGAGGGCTATCGCCTGGTGGTCAATGCCTCCACCCGCGATCAGGACATGGCCTGGATGCAAGCGCATCTCGACGGTTTCGACGTGCAGCTTCGCGAGCGTTCCGAGTTGGCGATGCTGGCCATCCAGGGGCCTCACGCCCGGCAAAAAATTGCCGAGCTGGTCAACCAGTCCCGCGGCAATCTGATCCAGCTCCTCAAACCCTTCGAAGGCCTGCCCGATGGTGACTGGTTCATCGCGCGCACCGGTTATACCGGCGAAGACGGCCTGGAAATCATTCTGCCGGCGGATCAGGCACCCGGGTTCTTCAACGATCTGGTCGGTGCCGGGATTTCTCCCATCGGTCTTGGCGCGCGGGATACCTTGCGGGTCGAAGCCGGCATGAACCTTTACGGTCAGGATATCCAGCAGGATGTTTCACCCCTGGCCTCCAATATGGCCTGGACCATCGCCTGGGAACCTGCCACCCGGCAGTTCATCGGGCGCAAGGCCCTGGAAACCGAGCAAGCCGCTGGTGTACAGCACAAACTGGTCGGTCTGGTCCTTGAGGAACGCGGTGTTTTACGCGCTCATCAGGTCGTGCGCATCGCCGATGTTGGCGAAGGGGAGATCACCAGTGGTAGTTTCTCTCCTACGCTTAGCAAGTCGATAGCACTGGCGCGCGTGCCGATGGCAACTGCAGACCGCGCTGAAGTGGAAATTCGTGGCAAGTGGTACCCGGTCCGGGTGGTCAAACCGACCTTCGTACGCCACGGCAAAACCTTGATCTAATCTTTTCCAGCGGTTAACGACCGCTGACAATTTCCTGAGGACACAGAACATGAGCAATATCCCTGCCGACCTGCGTTTTGCCGAAAGTCACGAATGGGCACGTCTGGAAGCCGATGGCACCGTCACCGTGGGCATCAGCGATCACGCGCAGGAAGCGCTGGGTGATGTGGTGTTCGTCGAGCTGACTGAAGTCGGTAACGTGTTTGCCGCTGAAGATCAGGCTGGTGTCGTTGAATCGGTTAAAGCCGCTTCCGATATCTACTCCCCGATTGCCGGTGAAGTGATCGCGGTCAACGAAGATCTGAGCGCTTCGCCGGAACTGCTCAACAGCGACCCGTACGGCGCGTGGATCTTCAAGCTCAAGCCAAGCAACACCGCCGATCTGGAAAAACTGCTGGATGCCGCCGGCTACAAGGCCGCCATCGGCGAGTAATACTCGCCCCCCGTAGGAGCTGCCGCAGGCTGCGATCTTTTGCTTTTGTTTTTAAAATCAAAAGATCGCAGCCTGCGGCAGCGCCTGCAAAGGCTGAGTCAAGACCGCAAGACGGCTTTGCTCATCGCCGCGAACATGCCCTCCTTAAAACCGCGCTCGCGGTAAAGGCTCAACAGGTGAATCGGTGGGTAGTGATAGCCGATCCCGACCCCCCAATGCCTGCATCTGCGCCATGAAAGTCGCGCGTGCCTGGGCCGTATCCTTTGCGCGTCACCGGGTCGATGTCGGCAAACACCAGGGTGGCGGAGCCGGATTGGCTGACGACGCCACGCCATCCACGCGAAGATCGACTGCTATGCTGGTTTGACCGTGTTGCATCGACGCTGAGCGCCAGTCAAGAGAGAGCCCGTCATGTCCCAGTTGCCGTCCCTGAGCCAGTTACACGACCCCAATGCCTTTCTGCGCCGCCACCTAGGACCCGATGCCGCCGAGCAACAGGCGATGCTCGACAGCCTTGGCCTGGGCAGCCGGGTCGAATTGATCGAGCAAACCGTGCCGCCGGGCATCCGCCTCAACCGGGCGCTGGACCTGCCCCCGGCCCTCGATGAAGAGGCCGCCCTGGCCAGGCTGCGTGGGTATGCCGAGCAGAACCAGGTCTGGACCAGCCTGATCGGCATGGGCTACCACGGTACCCTCACTCCGGCGGTCATTCTGCGTAACGTGCTGGAAAATCCCGGCTGGTACACCGCGTACACACCCTATCAACCGGAGATCGCCCAAGGGCGGCTCGAAGCGCTGCTGAACTTCCAGCAATTGACCATCGATCTGACCGGTCTGGAGCTGGCCAACGCCTCGCTGCTCGATGAGGCCACCGCCGCGGCGGAAGCCATGGCCCTGGCCAAGCGGGTCGCCAAGTCCAAAAGCAACCTGTTCTTTGTCGACGAAAACTGCCACCCGCAAACCATTTCCGTAGTGCAGACCCGCGCCGAAGGTTTCGGCTTCGAGCTGATCGTCGACGCTGTGGATAACTTGAAGCAGCACCAGGTGTTCGGCGCGCTGCTGCAATACCCTGACACCCACGGCGAGATCCACGACCTGCGGCCGCTGATCGATCACCTGCACGCGCAACAGGCCCTGGCCTGTGTCGCCACGGATTTACTGAGCCTGTTGCTGCTGACCCCGCCGGGTGAACTGGGCGCCGATGTGGTGTTCGGCTCGTCCCAGCGGTTTGGTGTGCCTATGGGCTACGGTGGGCCGCACGCGGCATTTTTTGCCAGCCGCGATGAGTACAAACGGGCGATTCCCGGGCGCATCATCGGTGTTTCCAAAGATGCGCGAGGCAACACCGCCCTGCGCATGGCCCTGCAAACCCGCGAGCAGCACATTCGCCGGGAGAAGGCCAACTCCAACATCTGCACGGCCCAGGTGCTGCTGGCCAATATCGCCAGTTTCTATGCGGTCTACCACGGCCCGGAAGGGCTCAAGCGGATCGCCCAGCGGGTTCACCGGCTGACCTGCATCCTGGCCGCCGGGCTTGAGCGCAAGGGTATCACCCGGGTCAACCGGCACTTCTTCGACACCCTGACGCTGGAAGTCGGCGGAACCCAGACTGCGATCATCGAAAGTGCCCGGGCCGCGCAGATCAACCTGCGCATTCTCGGGCGCGGCCAACTGGGCTTGAGCCTCGACGAGGCCTGCGACGAAACCACCGTGGAGAGGCTGTTCGACGTGTTTCTGGGGGCCGATCACGGGCTCAGTATCGAGGACCTGGATGCCGAAGTCCTGCCTGGCGGAATTCCCCAAGGGTTGGTGCGAACTTCGCCTTATCTGCGCCATCCGGTATTCAGCGCCCATCACAGCGAAACCGAGATGCTGCGCTACCTCAAGCAACTGGAAAACAAGGACCTGGCGCTCAATCAATCGATGATCCCGCTGGGCTCCTGCACCATGAAGCTCAACGCCACCAGCGAGATGATCCCGATCACCTGGCCGCAGTTCGCCAACCTGCACCCGTTCGTGCCGAAAGAGCAGGCCGCCGGGTACGGGCTGATGATCGAGGAACTGGAACGCTGGTTGTGCGCGATCACCGGTTTCGATGCCATCTGCATGCAGCCCAACTCCGGTGCCCAAGGCGAATACGCCGGGCTGCTGGCGATCCGCAAATACCATGAGAGCCGGCAACAGGGCGGCCGCGATATCTGCCTGATTCCTTCGTCGGCGCACGGCACCAATCCCGCGTCGGCGCAAATGGCCGGGATGCGCGTGGTGATCGTCGAGTGTGACGAGGCGGGCAACGTCGACCTGGACGACCTCAAGGAAAAAGCCGCGCAGGCCGCCGACAAACTCGCCTGCCTGATGGCGACCTATCCTTCGACCCATGGCGTGTACGAGGAAGGCATCAGCGAAATCTGTGAAGTGATCCACCAGCATGGCGGTCAGGTGTACATGGATGGCGCCAACCTCAACGCCCAGGTCGGGCTGGCGCGGCCGGCGGATATCGGCGCCGATGTTTCGCACATGAACCTGCACAAGACCTTCTGCATTCCCCATGGTGGCGGCGGTCCTGGCATGGGCCCGATTGGTGTTCGGGCACATCTGGCGCCGTTCGTGGCCAACCATCCGGTGGTGCCGATCGACGGGCCGCAGCCGCAAAATGGCGCCGTCAGCGCAGCGCCCTGGGGCAGCGCAAGCATTCTGCCAATCAGCTGGATGTACATCGCCATGATGGGGCCGCAACTGGCGGACGCCAGCGAAGTGGCGATCCTGGCTGCGAATTACCTGGCGCGGCATTTGTCCGGTGCCTTTCCGGTGCTCTACACCGGGCGCAACGAACGGGTGGCCCACGAATGCATCCTCGACCTGCGACCGCTCAAGGTGTTGACCGGCATCACCGAAGAGGACGTCGCCAAGCGCCTGATGGACTACGGCTTCCATGCCCCGACCATGTCGTTCCCGGTGCCGGGGACGCTGATGGTCGAGCCGACCGAAAGTGAATCGAAGGCGGAGCTGGACAGGTTTATCGGGGCGATGCTGAGCATCCGCGCGGAAATCAACGAGGTGCAGAACGGTAACTGGCCGGCGGAAGAAAACCCGTTGAAAGGTGCGCCGCATACGCTGGCCGATATCACCGGCGTGTGGGAGCGGCCGTACAGCATCGAGCAAGCCGTCACGCCGGACGCGCATACCAAGGCTCACAAATACTGGCCGGTGGTGAACCGGGTGGACAATGTGTATGGGGATCGGAACCTGTTTTGTGCGTGTGTGCCGGTCGACGACTACCGCTGACCTCCCAGGCAATACATAACCCCTGTGGGAGCGGGCTTGCTCGCGAATGCGGTGTGACAGTCAATGAAGTTTTTACTGATCCACCGCATTCGCGAGCAAGTCGGATCGCCGCACCGCCGCTCCCACAGGGTTTTGTGTGGGACAAAAAAATGCCGCTCATGTGAGCGGCATTTTTCATTCGCAACGCTTATTCAGACGCCACGGCATTCTTCGCCAGGATCGCGTTCGCCAACTCCATGTCCGTGGCTTGCAGGCCCGGGTTGTCGGCGCGGACTTTCTGCATGGCCGCTTCCAGGTACGGGCCGCGGATACCGCCATCACTGGCGACGAAGCTGCTGGCATCGTCCTGGGCTGCGACGACCAGCTTGTGATCCTTGGATGTCAGATAGCTCGAACCGGTGGTTGCACCGGACGTAAGAACGTTACGCCAAAAAGTATCGGCCATCGCCGAACCGACAGGCAGGGACAACAGCGCGACGGTAGCGACAGCAAGTTTGAAACGCATGACAGGGTGACTCCACTGGGTTGACTACGCGGTTGGATTGCCAACCCCCAATCGAGTTCCGTGACTGCCTATTCCGTCGTTTCGACCAGCAGGATCGCGCCTTGCTGGCCGACCACTCGCACGCGGCTGCCAATGGCAGCGTCCGGCCCGCGGGCCATCCACACGCCGTCGGCCACCTTGATTTTGCCGCGACCGTCGACAATTGCTTCATGCACCACGAAGGTCTTGCCGATCAGTTCCTGGCCACGCAGGTTCAGGTGCGGCTGATCGCTCAGGCGAGTCGCTGTGCGCTGACGCCGCCACCAGTACAAGGCGGTGGCGATCGACAGCAGGCCGAACAACAGAAATTGCCATTCCCACGACAGGCCTGGCAGGAAGAAGGTCAGGACACCCACGGCAGCCGCTGCCATACCGATCCACAGCAGGTAGCCGCCGGCGCCGAACACTTCAAGAATCAACAACACCGTGCCCAGCGCCAACCAGTCCCAGAACGAAAGATGCTGCAAAAATGCCCACATGGCGCGCCTCAGGCTTTCTTGTTATCGAAAGTGGCTTTGACGATTTCGCCAATGCCGCCCACCGCGCCGATCATCGAACTGGCTTCCAGCGGCATCAGGATCACTTTGCTGTTGTTGGCCGAAGCCAGGTTGCCCAGCGCGTCGATGTACTTCTGCGCCACGAAGTAGTTGACCGCTTGCACGTTACCGCTGGCAATCGCTTCGGACACCACTTTGGTGGCCTGGGCTTCTGCCGCGGCTTGCCGCTCCCGGGCTTCGGCCTCCAGGAAGGCGGCCTGCCGACTGCCTTCGGCTTCGAGGATCTGCGCCTGCTTCTTGCCTTCGGCAGTCAGGATCGCTGCGGCACGCAGGCCTTCGGCCTCGAGGATCTGTGCACGCTTGATTCGTTCGGCTTTCATCTGCCCACTCATCGCCGCCATCAGGTCGGCGGGTGGGCTGATGTCCTTGATCTCGATCCGGGTGATCTTGATGCCCCACGGCGCGGTCGCTTCATCGACGGTGCGCAGCAGTTTTTCGTTGATGCCGTCGCGCTGGCTGAGCATGGCGTCGAGCTCCATCGAGCCGAGCACCGTGCGGATGTTGGTTTGTAACAGGTTACGAATGGCGTGCTCGAGGTTGTTGACCTCGTAGGCAGCCTGGGCCGTGTTGACCACCTGGAAGAAGCACACGGCGTCGATTTGCACCGTGGCGTTGTCGGCGGTGATGACTTCCTGTGGTGGAATATCCAGCACGCTTTCCATCACATTCATCTTGCGCCCGATGCGGTCCATGACCGGAACGATGACGTTCAGCCCCGGCTTGAGCGTGTTGGTGTAGCGCCCGAAACGCTCGACGGTCCATTCAAAACCCTGGGGCACGACCTTGAAGCCCATGAACAGAATGGCGACCACCAGGCCGACAAAAAGCAAAAGCACACTACCGATCTGCATAACGATTCCTTGTTGATGTGTGGATCTGTGGAGTAGCAATCGTTGGAGTGTAGCGGTGCCGATGGCGGATAAGAACAGCCGGGCTCAGTTCTGCTCGCTCTGGGGCGTCACGCGCAGAACCTCCTCGATGGTCGTCAGCCCGGCGGCGACCTTTTGCGCCCCCGACAGCCGCAGGCTGCGCATGCCTTCCTTGAATGCCTGGCGTCGCACGGCCAGCAGATCGGTATCGGGACTGATCAACGCTTTGATGCCATCGCTGAGTTGCATGATTTCGTAGACCCCGGCGCGGCCGCGATAACCGGTATCGCGGCATTCCACGCAACCGACGGCGCGCTGGGCATTGCCTGGCAGCGGTGCCTGCCAGGGGCGGGTCAGGGTTTGCCAGTCGTCTTCGCCCAGCGCCAGTGGCGCCTTGCAGTGCGGGCACAGGGTTCGCACCAGTCGCTGGGCCATGACGCCAAGCACTGTGGCCTTGATCAGGTAATGCGGCACGCCGAGTTCCAGCAGGCGGCTGATGGCGCCGGGCGCATCGTTGGTGTGCAGGGTCGATAGCACCAGGTGCCCGGTGAGCGCCGCCTGGATCGCCATTTCCGCGGTTTCGAGGTCGCGGATTTCGCCGATCATGATGATGTCCGGGTCTTGCCGCATCAGCGCACGCACGCCGGCGGCGAAGGTCAGGTCGATGTTGTGCTGGACCTGCATCTGGTTGAAGGCCGGCTCGACCATTTCAATCGGGTCTTCGATGGTGCAGAGGTTGACCTCCGGCGTCGCCAGTTTTTTCAGGGTGGTGTAGAGGGTGGTGGTCTTGCCCGACCCCGTCGGCCCGGTGACGAGGATGATGCCGTGGGGCTGGCGGGTCATGTCCTGCCAGCGGCGCAGGTCGTCGGTGGAGAAGCCGAGCTGGTCGAAGTCCTTGAGCAGGACGTCCGGGTCGAAGATCCGCATGACCATTTTTTCGCCGAAGGCGGTGGGCAGAGTCGACAAACGCAGTTCAACTTCGCCGCCGTCCGGGGTCTTGGTTTTCACCCGACCGTCCTGGGGTTTGCGTTTCTCCGCGACGTTCATGCGCCCCAGGGTTTTCAGGCGACTGACGATGGCCATGGTGACCTGGGGCGGGAATTGATAGACGTTGTGCAGCACGCCGTCGATGCGAAAGCGCACCGTGCCTTGCTCGCGACGGGGCTCGATGTGGATGTCGCTGGCGCGTTGCTGGAACGCGTACTGGAACAGCCAGTCGACGATGTTGACGATGTGGGCATCGTTGGCGTCCGGCTCCTGGTCGCTGGCGCCGAGGTTGAGCAACTGTTCGAAATTGCCGAGGGTGCTGACGTGCGGGTCGGCGCTGTTGGCCCCGGTGACCGACTTGGCCAGACGGAAAAATTCGACGCTCAAGCGCTGGATGTCCACCGGGTTGGCCACCACGCGCTTGATCGGCAATTTGAGCACGTGGGTCAGGTCAGCCTCCCAGCCGCTGACATAAGGCTGGGCGCTGGCCACGGTCACCGCATCACGGTCGATCGCTACCGCGAGGATCTTGTGGCGCTGGGCGAAGGCATAGGACATCAGCGGGGTCACGGCCGCGACGTTGATTTTCAACGGATCGATGCGCAGATAAGGCTGTCCGGCCTGCCGGGACAGCCACAGGGTCAGGCTTTCCAGGTCCAGCAGTTTGCCGGGGCGGCTGAGGTCGCCCAACTGTTGGCTGGCAATGAACTCCAGCGGATGCATTTGGCCATGGGTAGCGTTGCGGCGGCGGGCATTGAGCGCGTGTTCGGCTGAATCCTGGCTGATAAAGCCCTGCGCAACCAGTTCGCGCAGCACATCATTGAGATCCAGCCAGCGGTCCTGAAAGGCGAGTTGTACGGACATGCGGGCTCCTTTTGAACGACAGTGCGCAAAGGATAGCCGTGGCCCGGCTGACCGCTGGGCCACTACCCGACGAAGCCGTTTCGGCGTTTTTCAGCCCGCCGCCTGTAGCGTCTCGGCCCAGGCAGAGTCAGCTTCCTGCAGCTCAACCGAGCAGACGCAGATCAGGTTACGAAGTTTTTCCGCTATCACTTGCGCGCGGTGCCAGCTCAAACCGTCGATGATGATATCGATAGTCAGCCAGTCGTCCTGGCGCTGCACGTTGACCTGTTCCGGCGTGAGCAATTGCAAGGCGAACAGATTGAGGGCGCGACACAGCAGGTCCGGTTCGGCCTCGGCCAGCATTTGATAGTGAACACGGCAATGGGCATTGCTGACGCTCCAGACATCGGCGCGGGCAGGTGGGGTGTTCAGGGCTTCGAGATACGGCATGGTCAGGCTCCAGAATTACTGGAGAAATATTTACATCCTGTGCCGGGTATTTCTTCTCTATGATTGGTCAAATGGCAGGCATGCAGACTTAATCAATTCACCTATTTAGATATTAAAGGTTTTTTTATGCAAAGCGAACTGGACAGCTACGACCGCAAGATCCTCGCCTTGCTGCAAGAGGACGCTTCGCTCTCCAGCGCGCAGATCGCCGAGCAGGTGGGGCTCTCGCAATCGCCTTGCTGGCGGCGGATTCAGCGGATGAAAGAGGAGGGCATCATTCGCGGCCAGGTGACCTTGCTCGACCGCAAGAAAATCGGCCTGAACACGCAGATCTTCGCGGAGGTGAAACTCAATGCCCACGGGCGTTCGAACTTCACCGAATTCACCGAGGCGATTCGCGGCTTTCCGGAGGTGCTGGAGTGTTATGTGCTGATGGGGGCGGTGGATTTTCTGCTGCGGATTGTCACGGCGGACATCGAGGCGTACGAGCGCTTCTTCTTCGAGAAGCTGTCGATGGTGCCGGGGATTCAGGAGGTCAACTCGATCGTGGCGTTGTCGGAGATCAAGTCGACCACCAGTTTGCCAGTCTGAAATGTGTAGTGAATGTGCTGGCCTCTTCGCGGGCAAGCCCGCTC
Source organism: Pseudomonas sp. FW305-70 (assembly GCF_058783925.1). NCBI lineage: Bacteria > Pseudomonadati > Pseudomonadota > Gammaproteobacteria > Pseudomonadales > Pseudomonadaceae > Pseudomonas > Pseudomonas sp. FW305-70. Next base: position 169,376 of record NZ_JBYSYZ010000005.1, on the reverse strand, counting down.
CCACAGGGTTTCGGTGATGCCCTGTGGGAGCGGGCTTGCCCGCGAAGGCGGTGTTACAGACGCAGCAGCATTTTCCAGGCACGGTTCTGATACACCGCAATCGCCTGCTGCTTGCGCGCATCCAGGACTTCGTCGGTGATCGATTCGTTGGCCAGTTGCGCCAGTTTGTTCAGCTCGCCGTACAGGCGATCCATTTCCGGGATCTCTAGCACGTTACGCGCATGGTGCAGCCAGACCTGGATGCGTTCGATGCGCGGCAGTTGCTCGGCCAGGTCTTCCGGTTGTTGCTGATAGCGTTGCAATTGCAGCGAGTTGGCTTCTTCGCCCAGCAGGCGCGGCAACCAGCTGCCCAGTTGCGCAGCGCCCTGGCGATTGCCACGGGTGTTGCGGTCGGCAGCCCAGGTGCGGGCCAGCAGCCAGCGTGAGGTCGTCAGTGAGAACAGGCCCCAGCGCGGGTCTTCGAGTTCTTCAAGGAACTGCTCGGGCGCGGCTTTGCGCACGTCTTCATCGTCCAGGCCGGCCTGGACCAGCGGACGCCAGTCTTCCAGCAAGGCATCAAGGGCGATGCGCAGGTCGTGAGTTGACTGACGTGGTGCGGCTTGACCCAGGCTGCTGATCAGCGCGCGCATTTCGGCCAGGCACTCGACCCAGTCCTGCAACAAGCGCCAGTGACCGTTGAAGCGATATTGCTCGGCCAGGCGCTGGCTGCTGCCGAGCAAGTGCCAGCTCAGCGCGGCGAACGCGTCGTCCAGCGGCGTTTCAGCAGAGATCTGCGGCGCCGGCAGGCTCAATGAATAGCTATGGGCGTCGTACAGGCGATAACCGCGCTCGGCCTTGCTGATATCGCATGGCATCAGCGCCAGTTTTTCGGCCAGCTCGGCGGCCAGCTCCAGCAATGCGGCCGGCTCGCCTTCGCGCAGCTCCAGCTCCAGCTCGCAGATTTCTTCTTTCTGCTTGCCGACCACGACGTGGCCGAGGTCCAGGGCGGCTTCGATGACCACTTTGGTCTTGCCGCGACCCCAGGCGATTTCCGCACGTTCGCGGACGAAGTCGGTGGTGAAGATCGGTTTCAGGGTCTTCTTGTCGAGCTCGGCCAGTTCATCGGGCCAGCATTCGCCGTCGAGTTTCTTCAGGTCGAGCTTGGCTTTGGGCAGATTCCAGTCGTATTCGTTACGCACCGACAGGCCGGCGACGCTCTGGCCGCGGGTCTTGAGGGTCTGGATCACTTCTTCGCCATCCTTGCGCAGGCGCAGGGCGACTTTGGCCTGGGCCAGATCGCGCTCTGGGGTGTCGAAGTACTGATTCATCAACTCACGGCGTTCCCAGCCACTTTTGTTGCGCTTTTTCAGTAAGGGGTGCTCGCGCAGGGCGGCGAGGGTTTCGCGGCTGACGCGGAGTTTGATTTCGGTTTCTTTCTGCATGGCCGGAAAATCCAGGATCGGGAGCGCAGCCGGGGGAATGTGTGGCTGCCAAGGTCGTGCAGTGTACAGGACTCAAGGTTAGTACGCGCCGAGACGGTTTATTCCTGTCATCGGTTGGTTCTATGATGAACCTCAATTCGGGTGCCGGGAGTCAGCGATGCCATTGCCGTCGATGAAAGAACAGTTCGCTGCGCTGATCGCCGCGCCGTCCGTCAGTTGCACCCAACCCAGACTCGATCAAAGCAACCGCCCGGTCATCGATCTGCTGGCGACGTGGCTCGGTGAGCTGGGTTTTACCTGCGAGATCCAGCAGGTCAACCCCGGCAAGTTCAACCTGCTGGCCAGTTTCGGTTCCGGCCCCGGCGGCCTGGTGCTGGCCGGGCACAGCGACACCGTGCCGTTCGACGGTGCGCTGTGGCAAACCGACCCGCTGAAGCTGACGGAAGTCGACGGTCGTTGGGTCGGCCTGGGCAGTTGCGACATGAAGGGCTTTTTTGCCCTGGCGATCGAGGCGGTCATACCGCTGCTCGATCAGCCGTTCAAACAGCCGTTGCTGATTCTCGCCACCTGCGATGAAGAAAGCTCGATGTCCGGTGCCCGCGCGCTGGCCGAAGCGGGGCGGCCGCTGGGACGGGCAGCGGTGATCGGCGAGCCGACCGGGCTCAAGCCGATCCGCATGCACAAAGGCATCATGATGGAACGCATCGACATCCTCGGGCAGAGCGGTCACTCTTCCGACCCGCGCCTGGGCCACAGCGCTCTGGAGGCCATGCACGATGCCATCGGCGAACTGCGTGGTCTGCGCTTGTTATGGCAGCGCGAATTCCGCAATCCACAGTTTGGCGTGCCGATGCCAACGATGAATTTCGGCTGCATCCATGGCGGCGACAATCCCAACCGCATCTGCGGCCAGTGTTCGCTGGAATTCGATTTGCGACCGTTGCCCGGCATGGACCCCAAGGTCCTGCGTGCCGAGATCCTGCAGAAGCTCAAGCCGGTTGCCGAGCGGCATCAGGTCAAGATCGATTACGCGCCGTTGTTCCCCGACGTGCCGTCGTTCGAACAGGCCGAGGACGCCGAGCTGGTGCGCCTTGCCGAAAAGCTCACCGGTCACAGCGCCGAAGCAGTGGCGTTTGGCACCGAAGCACCTTATCTTCAGCGCCTTGGCTGTGAAACGCTGGTGCTTGGCCCGGGTGATATCGCTTGCGCCCATCAGCCGGGGGAATACCTCGAAATGTCACGTTTGCAGCCTACGGTGCATCTATTAAGGCAACTGATCGAACACTATTGCCTGACACCGGCCCAAACTGAGGCCCTGTAGGAATGAGCTTGCTCGCGATGAACGCAAGGGCCACGCGTCCATTCAGACAGGTCGCGTAATCGTTGAAGTCCATCGCGAGCAAGCTCGCTCCTACAGGGGCTGTGATTTGCCTGACAAGCCGTATAAATTGCCGATGTCCCAACCCGTATTCATGAGGAGAGCGCGCGTGTCGCCAAGCCTGTTCCGACGATAACCATCAGCCCGCTGTGCGTTTTCAGTTTCGCCCTTTTTTCGGCTGCTATTTATTACAGGCCCAGGTTCATGCCCGAATACGTCAATTGGCTTCGTCACGCTTCGCCTTACATCAACGCCCACCGCGATTGCACCTTTGTCGTCATGCTGCCCGGCGACGGCGTTGAACACCCGAACTTCGGCAATATCGTCCACGACCTGGTGCTGTTGCACAGCTTGGGCGTGCGCCTGGTGCTGGTTCACGGCTCCCGCCCGCAGATCGAAGCGCGCCTCGCGGCCCGTGGCCTGACCCCGCATTACCATCACGGCATGCGTATCACCGATGCCGCGACCCTGGAGTGCGTGATCGACGCGGTTGGCCAGTTGCGCATTGCCATCGAGGCTCGCCTGTCGATGGACATGGCTTCGTCGCCCATGCAGGGCTCGCGCCTGCGGGTGGCCAGCGGCAACCTGGTGACGGCACGGCCGATCGGCGTGCTTGAAGGCGTCGACTATCACCACACCGGCGAAGTGCGCCGGGTCGACCGCAAGGGCATCAACCGTCTGCTGGACGAGCGCTCGATCGTGCTGCTGTCGCCGCTGGGCTATTCGCCGACCGGTGAGATTTTCAACCTGGCCTGCGAAGACGTCGCCACCCGAGCGGCCATCGACCTGGGTGCCGACAAGCTGCTGCTGTTCGGTGCCGACCTGGGCCTGATCGACGAACACGGGCGCCTGGTGCGCGAACTGCGTCCGCAGCAAGTGCCGGCGCATCTGCAACGCCTGGGCAGTAACTATCAGGCAGAGTTGCTCGATGCCGCTGCCGAGGCTTGCCGTGGCGGCGTGGCCCGCAGCCATATCGTCAGTTACGCCGAAGACGGTGCGTTGTTGACCGAGCTGTTCACTCGCGACGGCGGCGGCACCCTTGTGGCCCAGGAACAGTTCGAAGTGGTACGCGAAGCGGCCATTGAAGACGTCGGTGGTTTGCTGGATTTGATCAGTCCGCTGGAAGAGCAGGGCATCCTGGTGCGCCGTTCCCGCGAGGTGCTGGAGCGCGAAATCGAGCAGTTCAGTGTGGTTGAACGCGAAGGCATGATCATCGCCTGTGCGGCGCTGTATCAGATCGCCGATTCGGACGCGGGTGAACTCGCGTGTCTGGCGGTGAATCCAGAGTACCGTCATGGCGGTCGCGGTGATGAGCTGCTGGAGCGTATTGAAACCCGCGCGCGGGCGCAGGGATTGAAAACCTTGTTCGTCCTCACCACCCGCACCGCGCACTGGTTCCGCGAGCGTGGCTTTGAACCTAGCAGCGTCGACCGGCTGCCGTCGGCGCGGGCGTCGCTGTACAACTATCAGCGTAATTCCAAGATCTTCGAAAAAGCCCTTTGATCAGGATGCGGTCCCTGTAGGAGCGAGCTCGCTCGCGAAAATCGTGAACGATAACGCGTAAAACCAGATGTCCCGTGGCGTCCTTGGGTTTTTCGCGAGCAAGCTCGCTCCTACAGAGGTCGGTGGTGTTACTCAGTGACAAACTTCGCGCTGACATACGGCGAATAATCCGGCAGCACCGTCTCCACTTTCCCTTGCTCCTTCAAGAATTTCGCCGTCTCGCCAATGGCCTTGGCCGTGCCGCCGTCCAGCAGCGCGGTGCTCTGTTGCGCCTTGGCATCGGGGAATGCGGAACCGGCCAGTAACTCCGGCACATCGGCGGCGTTAGCACCGGTCAGTTTGGCGATTTTCTGGACGGGCACCGAATCAACGGTCCATTGGTCCTTATGGGCGGCGTAGTCGGCGAACGAATCCAGGGTGACCTTGGCGAATTTGGCTACCACCTCTGGGTGCTTCTCTGCGTAATCCTTGCGCGCCACCCAGACCTCAAAGGTTGGCGCGCCCCATTGGCCGACCTGCGCAGCGTCGGTCAGGGTCTTGCCAGTCTTGCGGATTTCTCCCAGTGCGGGCGACCAGACAAACGCGCCGTCAATATCACCACGCTTCCAGGCTGCCGCGATTTCCGCCGGCTGCAGGTTCACCACTTTGACTTTCGAACTGTCCAGGCCCCAGTGCTTCAGCGCACCGAGCAGGCTGTAGTGGGAGGTTGAAACGAAAGGCGTGGCGATGGTCTTTCCGATCAGATCTTGCGGTTTTTCGATGCCGCTGCCGTTACGTACCACCAGCGCTTCGGCGGCATTGATCTGGGCCGAGACGATGAACGCGACAATCGGCAGGTTGCGCGAGGCGGCAGCGGCCAGCGGACTGGAGCCGAGATTGCCGATTTGCACATCGCCCGAGGCAATCGCCGTGACCACTTCCGGGCCGCTGTTGAAGCGCCGCCAGTCGATGGGCTGGCCGATGGTTTTTTCATAAAGGCCATCGGCCTGGGGGACTTTGCTGGGGTCGATTCCGGTTTGATAACCGACGGTGAGGTTCGCCGCCTGAGCGGTGAAAGAAAGTGCGAGAGATACACAGACTGTAACAATTGATCCGGATAGTGCGCGTTTGGTCGTCATGGGGCCGCCTTTCGGTAAAGGATTTGTTTCCGAATTGCGTCAAAACTAAACGATATAAAAAAGTAAAAATAAATACCTATTAGGAATTAGCTTATGAGCCAAACCCTCTATTCAGGGGGTTTCTCGAAATTGGGAGCTAAATTCCTAAACGGTATTAGAAAAGAATCGAGTAATTCTTTTCAGGTTCATGACGAGTTCATGACCCTGCAGGGACCAAAAAACCGGGGGTTAGACTATGGTCGTAGACACACATGGTTACGATTGACTTGTGGGTCACGGTCTGGCGCTAATCGCGCATCTTAGGATTTCGGGCGACGACTCGAGACCAGGAATACAAGAATTAGAATCGAGAGGAGCTTCACAATGAACAAGTCCACCTTGGCTTTGGCCGTGGCCGTAGGGGTAGTGGCGCAGCAGGCAGGCGCAGCAGGTTTCCTGGAAGACAGCAAGGCGTCCATCAGTTCCCGGACCATGTATTACAACAACGATAACCGTGAAGGCGGTGCGGATCAGAGAGAGTCCGCAGAAGGCCTGAAATTCGATTATCTGTCCGGTTTCACCCAAGGCACAGTCGGTTTCGGTATCGACGCCCAGGCACTGCTGGGTATCCACCTGGACGGCGGCAAGGGTCACCACCCAGACAACAACACCTTCTTCCCAAGCGACAGCGATGGTTCGGCCGTGTCCGAATGGAGCCGTGCAGCCGCTAACGTCAAGGCGCGCTTCTCGAAGACCGAAGCCCACCTGGGTGGCGCTCTGGCACCCAACTTGCCGATCCTGGTCGCGAACGACAGCCGTCTGCTGCCACAGACCTTTGACGGTGGCACCATCACTTCGAAAGAAATCGACAACGTAACCTTCAACGCAGGCCAGTTGGAGCATTCGGCAGGTCGCGCCTCTTCGAACTCCACCGGCCTGGCCGTGGCTGGCGGTACAGAGGGCAGCAACAAGTTCTACTACGGTGGTGCTGACTGGAAGGTCACCAAGGACCTGACCCTGCAGTACTACCACTCGAATCTGAAGGACTACTACAAGCAGGATTTCCTGGGCTTGATCCACGTGCTACCGATCAGCGCCAACCAGTCCTTCAAGACGGATATTCGTTACTTCGACAGCAGCTCCGACGGCAGGAACGGTGATCCGGGTTTCCGTTTCAACAACAACAACGGTTTCGCCAAGAATCCGGGCGAGGTCGATAACAAGACCTGGAGCGCCATGTTCACCTACACCCTGGGCGGCAACGCTTTCCTGCTCGGTCATCAGCGCGTCAGCGATGACGGTGGTTTTGTCTACCTGAACCAGGGCAACGTGGTCGATGGCAATGGCCGTCCGGAAGGGAACGGCGGCGCCAGCTTCTACCTGTTCACCGACTCCATGATCAACGGATTTGTTCGTGCCGGTGAAAACACCACTTTCGGCCAGTACTCCTATGACTTCGCAGCGCTGGGTGTGCCGGGCCTGAAAACTTCGATCGCCTACCTGCACGGCGATGACATCAAGGCGACCAACGGCAGTGGTCCTGACAGCTCCGAGTGGGAGCGCGACATGCGGATCGACTACACCATCCAGCAGGGTGCTCTCAAAGGTTTCGGCGTAACGCTGCGTAATGGCGTCTACCGTGGCAGTGAAGTTTCCAACAACCCTGATGTTGACCAGACTCGCCTGATCTTCAACTACACCTACAGCTTCCTGTAACAAGCCTTGTGAAAAAGCCTCGCCGGTTGGCGGGGTTTTTTTTGAGCTGATTTTTATATTCCATAATGATCTTTGTTGATTATTTATTATTCTTTTTAGTTTTTATTCATTCCGCTTAAAGTGCGCCTGTCCGACACTCATCCTGAGCTCGGATTTGGCAGTTTCATCCCTCGACAATTGATCAGTTTCAGGAATCGGCCTTGCCGCCGATACCTCGGATCTGCCGTGGGAAGTCATATTCCACAGTGATATAAAAAAAACCAAAAAAATTCTTTTTGGATTTAAGGCCATGTATCCTGCGGCCCGCCAAACGACCGGCCTAGACGGTTTGCCTCAGGATCCCGGGCAATCGATTCGGGACCAGGAACATCAGAACTAGAAACGAGAGGAGCGAAACATGAACAAATCCACCTTGGCCATGGCTGTGGCCGTCGGGGTATTGGCCCAGCAGGCAAACGCCGCGGGTTTCATCGAAGACAGCAAGGCAACGTTGGGGCTGCGTAACTTCTATATCAACACCGACTACCGCGACGGTACCGGTCCCAACAAAAATGAAGAGTGGGGCCAAGGCTTCGATCTGCGTTTCATCTCCGGTTACACCCAAGGCACCGTCGGTTTCGGTATCGATGCGATCGGCCTGTTGGGCGTCAAGCTGGATTCGGGCGGCGGTACCAACGGTGCCACGGCGACCTCTTACGGCGGCACGGTTTTCCCGAGCAAATCCAATGGCGAGGCGGTAGATGATTTCTCCAGCCTGGGCCTGACCGCCAAAGCCAAGGTTTCCCAGACTGAACTGAAGCTGGGCACCCTGCAGCCGAAAAACCCGGTGATCGTGACCAACGATGGTCGTCTGCTGCCGCAAACCTGGCAGGGTGGCCAGATCACTTCCGCCGAGATCAAGGACCTGTCGCTGGTCGGTGGTCAGATCGAAGCCGTTAAAGGCCGTAACTCCAGCAACAACGATCAAATGTCGATTTCCGGTGCGAACACTCGCGGTACCAAGTTCCGCGACAGCAACAAGTTCATCTATGCCGGTGGCGACTACAAGATCACCAAGGACCTGACGGCCCAGTACTACTACGGCAAGCTGGAAGAGTTCTACAAGCAGCACTTCCTGGGTCTGGTTCACAACTGGGCAATCGGCCCGGGCGTGTTGAAGTCGGATTTCCGTTATTTCAACAGCTCTGATGATGGTGCCAACGGTCACGACCCGCTGTATTACACCACTGGCAATTACAACGCGCCAAACGGTAAAGGCAAGGTCGACAACAACCTGTACAGCGGCCTGTTCCTGTATTCGGTTGCCGGTCATACCTTCGGTGGCGGTTATCAGGTCAGCAACGGCAGCAGCGACTTCCCTTGGCTGAACCAGGGTGACGGTTCGTCGAACTACACCATCACCGATTCGCAAATCCAGAAGTTCGGCCGTGCGGGCGAGAAAACCTGGCAAGCACGTTACTCGTTCGACTTCGCCAAGGTCGGCGTGCCTGGCCTGACCGCGGGTCTGGTGTACCTGCACGGCGACAGCATCGATACCGTCAACGCCAAGGGTGGCCAGGCGGCCAACGGTGCTTCCGAGTGGGAGCGTGACCTGAGTGTTGCCTACGTGGTGCAGGAAGGTCCGTTGAAGAACCTGGGCCTGGCGTGGAAAAACGCGACCTGGCGCACCGATCTGCCGAACACCCGTTCGCAGGACGAAAACCGCCTGATCGTCAGCTACTCGATCCCGCTGTTGTAATAGCGCTCGCGTAACCGATGCAAAAAAGCCCCGCCCGGTATTGCACCGGGCGGGGCTTTTACATGTTCAGGACGGGTTCACCCCCGTAATCCCGTCCTGAAGTTCCCTCTTTGCAGCAACTCAAGGCCTTCTCGAACCTCGTGGTCGATCTTCGACGGGTTGTGCATGAACGTCCAGTGAACAGATCTTTAATATTTCTTAATGATCTAAATAAATCGATATTTATTCTTTTTAATAGATAAAAAACACAGGCACAGTTGAACCCATCAAGCACTCACAAGGAGCAGCACCATGGGTCTCAGACTTGGCGATATCGCCCCCGATTTCGAACAGAACTCCAGCGCCGGCATCATCCGTTTCCACCAGTGGCTGGGCGATAGCTGGGGCGTGCTGTTTTCCCATCCGGCGGATTTCACGCCGGTATGCACCACCGAACTGGGTTTCACCGCCAGGCTCAAGGATGAGTTCGCGGCACGCGGTGTCAAGGCTATCGCACTGTCCGTGGACCCTGTGGAGTCGCATCACCGATGGATCGAGGACATCAATGAGACGCAGAGTACCGTGGTCAACTTTCCGATCCTGGATGACGCCGACCGCAAGGTCTCGGACCTCTACGACCTGATCCATCCCAACGCCAACGACACCCTGACCGTGCGTTCGCTGTTCGTGATCGATCCGAACAAAAAGGTTCGGTTGACGATTACCTACCCGGCGAGCACCGGGCGTAATTTCAACGAAATCCTGCGGGTGATCGACTCGCTGCAACTCACCGACAACTACAAGGTGGCCACGCCGGCCAACTGGCAGGACGGTGATGAAGTGGTGATCGTGCCGTCGCTCAAGGATGAAGAGGAAATCAAACAGCGCTTTCCCAAGGGCTATCGGGCGGTCAAGCCTTACTTGCGCCTGACGCCGCAGCCCAATCGGTAAGTCACCGGTATCGGCGGTGTGGCTGATGCCGTCTTCGCGAGCAAGCCCGCTCCCACATTTGTCCGCGTCCATCTGGGGGAGCGGGCTTGCTCGCGAAGGCGTCGGGTCAGACACCACAAGCACCCACAAAGCAGGGGATTTCAGGCCGTTTCGACGGCCTTTTTTTTGCTCGAATGAAGTCGATTTGTATATTTCTTTAAAGAATAACCAAATGAATAAATATGATTTATGGATATATAAATCAGCTGTTAAGGTCACTCCATCGAAGCGAGATCGCAAACCGCGAATCGCCAACACCGCTCAAGGAATCGTCTGAATGTTGGTCGTCTCACTCGGAGGCAGTCCCAGTCAGCGCTCCCGTTCCGGGGTGCTGCTGGACCGCTCCAAGCGTTGGTTGCAAGAACAGGGCGTGGAGGTGGTGAGTTATCAGGTACGGGACTTCCCGGCCGAAGACTTGCTGCATGCACGCTTCGACAGCCCGAAGGTCATTGACCTGCTGCAACAGATAGAAAACGCCGATGGCCTGCTGATCGCTACGCCGGTGTACAAGGCTTCGTTCTCCGGCGCGTTGAAAACCGTGCTGGATCTGCTGCCCGAACGCGCCCTGAGCCACAAGGTGGTGTTGCCGATGGCAACCGGCGGCAGCATCGCCCACATGCTGGCGGTGGACTACGCGCTCAAGCCGGTGCTGTCGGCGTTGAAAGCCCAGGAAATGCTCCACGGGATTTTCGCCGTCGACAGCCAGATCGCTTACGGCGAAGGCAGCGCCCTGGCGCAGTTGGCGCCCGAGCTGGAACAGCGCCTGGACGAATCGCTGGAGCTGTTTCTCAGCGCCATGGCACGACGGCCCAAGCCGCTCGATCCGAACCTGTTGAATGAACGTTTGTTGACTGCTCGCTGGAGCATATGAGCGCCACTGAACATTAGCCCCACCCGAAAATTGAAGTACTGGCCTTACTCGCCCGCCAACGGGCAAGCAGGTGCAGCCAAAACCCAACTGCAAAAAGGAGAGCGCCATGCGCCCTGTCATTTTGCGTCGTGGTCTGGTCGCTCTGTTTGCTGCGGCTGTCACCTTCGGCGCCATTACTCAAGCCCAGGCCGAGACGTTACGAATCGGCTATCAGAAATACGGCACTCTGGTGCTGCTCAAAGCCAAAGGCACCCTGGAAAAACGCCTCGCTGCCCAAGGCGTGGACGTGCAATGGACTGAATTCCCCGGTGGCCCGCAACTGCTTGAAGGCTTGAACGTCGGCTCCATCGACTTCGGCGTTACCGGCGAAACCCCTCCCGTGTTCGCTCAAGCGGCTGGCGCTGATCTGCTCTACGTAGCCTACGAACCGCCAGCGCCGCACAGTGAGGCGATCCTGGTGCCGAAGGACTCGCCGATCAAGTCGGTGGCAGAGCTCAAGGGCAAGAAGGTCGTGCTCAACAAGGGCTCCAACGTTCACTACCTGCTGGTGCGTGCGCTGGAAGACGCCGGCCTCAAATACACCGACATCCAGACCGTCTTCCTGCCGCCGGCCGATGCCCGCGCTGCGTTCGAGCGTGGCAGTGTCGACGCCTGGGTCATCTGGGACCCGTACCAGGCCGCCGCCGAACAACAGTTGCAAGCGCGCACCCTGCGCGATGGCCAAGGCATCGTCGACAACCATCAGTTCTACCTGGCGACCAAACCCTACGCGCAAAAAAATCCCGAGGTGATCAAGACCCTGGTCGAAGAAGTGCGCGCAGTGGGCGACTGGTCACGGGCCAATCCTGAAGACGTGACCCAGCAAGTCTCGCCACTGCTCGGCCTGTCGGCAGACATCACCCGCACTTCGGTGAAACGCCAGGGCTACGGCGCGTTGTTCCTGACTCCGGAAGTGGTCGCGGCGCAGCAGAAAATCGCCGACACCTTCTACCAGCTCAAGCTGATTCCAAAGCAATTGAGCATCAAAGACGTGATCTGGACGCCGCCGGCCGCCGTTGCGAAAGCCCAATAATTCGATCCCCCAAGGAGACCACTCCATGAGCCTCAATATCTTCTGGTTCCTGCCTACCCACGGCGACGGCCATTACCTTGGCACCGCCGAAGGCGCACGCGCCGTTGACCACGGTTACCTGCAACAAGTCGCGCAAGCGGCGGACCGACTGGGTTTCGGCGGCGTGCTGATTCCCACCGGGCGCTCCTGCGAAGATTCGTGGCTGGTGGCGGCGTCGCTGATCCCGGTGACCCAGCGTTTGAAATTCCTTGTCGCCCTGCGCCCCGGGATCATTTCCCCGACGGTGGCGGCGCGTCAGGCCGCGACCCTGGATCGGCTGTCCGGCGGCCGTGCGCTGTTCAACCTGGTGACCGGCGGTGATCCGGAAGAGTTGGCGGGCGATGGTCTGTTCCTCAGCCACGAAGAGCGCTACCAGGCTTCTGTGGAGTTCACCCGTATCTGGCGCCGCGTGCTGGAAGGCGAAACCGTTGATTACGACGGCCAGCACATCAGCGTGAAGGGCGCGAAACTGCTCTATCCACCGATCCAGCAGCCGCGCCCGCCGCTGTACTTCGGGGGCTCTTCGGATGCCGCGCAAGACCTGGCTGCCGAACAGGTGGAAATGGTCCTGACCTGGGGCGAGCCGCCGGCCGCCGTGGCGGAAAAAATCGAACAGGTCCGCGCCAAGGCCGCGAAACTCGGTCGCACCGTGCGCTTTGGCATTCGCCTGCATGTGATCGTGCGCGAAACCAACGATGAAGCCTGGAAAGCCGCGGATCGACTGATCTCCCATCTCGACGACGACACCATCGCGCGTGCCCAGGCGTCGCTGGCGCGCTTCGATTCGGTCGGTCAGCAACGCATGGCCGCATTGCATGGCGGCAACCGCGACAACCTGGAAGTCAGCCCGAACCTGTGGGCCGGTGTCGGCCTGGTGCGTGGCGGTGCCGGTACGGCGCTGGTGGGCGATGGTCCGACCGTGGCCGCCCGCGTGAAGGAGTACGCGGACCTCGGCATCGACACCTTTATTTTCTCCGGTTATCCACACCTGGAAGAGTCGTACCGAGTCGCCGAACTGCTGTTCCCGCACCTCGATGTCGAGCGTCCTGAACTGCCGAAAAGTGCGGGCTACGTGAGTCCGTTCGGCGAGATGGTCGCCAACGACATTCTGCCCAAAGCCGCGTCCCAGAGCTGAGGCGCGGCCATGAAGAAAATCATCCACAGTCTCGCGCCCTGGGCGTTGCCGGTGTTGCTGCTGGCGGTGTGGCAGTTGAGTGTGTCGGCGGGCTGGTTGTCGACACGGATTCTGCCGGCGCCGGTTGCCGTGATCGAAGCTGGCGTGAGCCTGGTGCGCAGCGGCGAAATCTGGACGCACCTGGCGATCAGTGGCTGGCGTGCCGCGCTGGGCTTCACTATCGGCGGCGGCATCGGCCTGACGCTCGGCTTCATCACCGGCCTGTCGAAGTGGGGCGAACGCCTGCTCGACAGTTCGGTGCAGATGATCCGCAACGTGCCGCATCTGGCGCTGATTCCGCTGGTGATCCTGTGGTTCGGCATCGACGAGTCGGCGAAAATTTTCCTGGTGGCGCTGGGCACGTTGTTCCCGATTTACCTCAACACCTATCACGGCATCCGCAACGTCGACCCGGCATTGGTGGAGATGGCGCGCAGCTATGGCCTGACGGGTTTCAGCCTGTTCTGGCAGGTGATCTTGCCGGGGGCGCTGCCTTCGATTCTGGTTGGCGTGCGCTTCGCCCTGGGCTTCATGTGGTTGACGTTGATCGTCGCGGAAACCATCTCCGCCAGTTCCGGTATCGGTTATCTGGCGATGAATGCCCGGGAGTTCTTGCAGACCGACGTGGTGGTGCTGGCGATTTTGCTCTACGCGGTGCTCGGCAAACTGGCCGATCTCGCGGCCCGTGGACTTGAGCGTGTGTGGCTGCGCTGGCACCCGGCGTATCAGGTTGCCAAGGGAGGTGCGGCATGATCGCGGAACAACCTCCACGCCTGCTGCGCGGCATTCCGCTGGCGGTGCGCAAGCTGCAAAAAACCTTTGGCTCGCGGCAGGTGCTGCGCGAAATCGACCTGCACATTCCGGCGGGCCAGTTTGTCGCCGTGGTCGGTCGTAGTGGCTGCGGCAAAAGTACCTTGCTGCGTTTGCTCGCCGGCCTCGATCAACCAACCGGCGGCGAGTTACTCGCCGGTGCCGCGGCCTTGAGCGACGCTCGGGAGGACACACGGCTGATGTTCCAGGAAGCGCGTTTGCTGCCCTGGAAAAAGATCATCGACAACGTCGGTCTGGGCCTCAAGGGCAACTGGCGGCCGCAAGCGCTGGAAGCACTGGACGCGGTGGGCCTGGCCGACCGCGCCAACGAATGGCCGGCAGCGTTGTCCGGTGGACAGAAGCAACGCGTGGCGTTGGCCCGTGCGTTGATTCATCAGCCGCGCCTGCTGTTGCTCGACGAACCCTTGGGTGCGCTGGATGCCCTGACCCGAATTGAAATGCAGCAACTGATCGAACGGCTCTGGCAGCAGCACGGCTTCACGGTGTTGCTGGTGACCCATGACGTCAGTGAAGCGGTGGCGATTGCCGATCGGGTGATCCTGATCGAAGACGGTGAAGTCGGCCTCGACCTGCACGTGGAACTGCCGCGCCCTCGAGTGCGCGGCTCCCACCGGCTGGCGGCGCTGGAAACCGAAGTCCTCAATCGCGTGCTGGCGCTGCCCGGCCAACCACCGGAGCCGGAACCTGTTTCACCCTTGCCTACGCAATTGCGCTGGGCTCAATAACTCAAGTCTTACCCAACGACAGGAATCAACATCATGACTATCAAGGCCATCAACGTTCGCAACCAGTTCAAAGGCTCCATCAAGGAAATCGTCCTCGGCGACGTGCTGTCGGAAATCGACGTGCAGACCGCTTCCGGCATCGTCACTTCGGTGATCACCACGCGCTCGGTGAAAGAGCTGGAACTGGCGGTGGGCAGTGAAGTGATCGCGTTTGTGAAATCCACTGAGGTGTCGATCGCCAAGTTGTAAGTCACATGCGTAAACAACAACCCCGAAGGGATTGAGCCCTTCGGGGTTTTTGTGCATGTGTATCAGCGGTATTCGCGGCGCGGCCTTCGCGAGCAAGCCCGCTCCCACATCTGGAATGCATTCCCCTGTGGGAGCGGGCTTGCTCGCGAAGAGGCCGGCGTGACCAAGAAATATCTCAGGCTGGAATGCCGCGCTTGGGCAAATACGGCGGCAGATAAAGCCCCACATAAGCATCAAACACCCGCATCCCTTCCTCGGCCATGCGCGGCGTAATCTGCCCGTGCTGCTGCACCGAGCGTGCATACACCCGGTCGCCAAGCTCCATGGCCAGGGCGAACACATCGACATCATCCGGTAGCGTCGGCAGCTCGAAGTGGTGATCGAACAGCTTGTGCATCAGCTCGCCCAGTTCGAGGTCGTGCTGGCGGTCAGCTTGAGTGACTTCGGTCAGGCCGTGCTGGGCGAGGATCAGTTGGCGCGCGGCGGCGTCCTCTGCGTAGATGTCCAGCATGCGTTGTTCCACCAGGCGCGACAGGTCGCGCCAGCTGCCGAGGGCGTGATGATTGATGGGTGCTTGCAGGCACGCGCGGAAGGCCGCATGGACGTCGGCGGTCAAGGCTTCGAGCAACGCCGGGACGCTGGCGAAAAAGTGGTAGACCGAGGAAGGCGGGATCTCCGCACGCTCGGCGACGCTGTAGATCGACAGACTGGCCACGCCCTCGGCCGCCAGCAATGTGCGGGCCGCATCGAGTATCGAATCGATCCGCGCCTGGCTGCGTGCGCGGGGTTTGCGGGGGGTGGCTACGCGTGTCATTGAAGTCTCCTGCGGGGCAGCGGGCATTGTACGAGGCGGGTGGCACCTTGTCTGTATGGGCACCGCTGCCCAAATCCGGCGATCAGGATCGCTTAACCACCGACGTGCACACTCCGGCCGTTCAAGGGTTGAACCGGGCGTGCATTCATTGGATACAGCGCCTGGAACGCCTCCAGTTGCGCTCGGGATAATTGCACTGGCGTGGTCAGTACATTCCAGCGCACGCCTTCGGTACAAGGAGGTGTTGTCAGAGACCCCATGTAGAAATAGGCATTGAGGCTCGCAGGTAGTAGCTGTGCAACGTTTACCGTGTCCAGATGCGCAATACCGCCCGTGTGCTTTGGCATGGCTGCCAGGATGGGTTCCAGGGCCGGGTTGTGTGCGCCTTCTTCAAACAGCAGGGCCACCACGGCCAGTTCGCCTGCGGCGTTGCGGTGAACCAGATGCGCGTCCAGTGGAAAGGTACGGCCCTGGATCATTTCTTCGCTTGGCGTATGGAAGTGCATTTGTACGAACGAGTAGCGGCCGGAGTCCAGGGTGATCCCGCCAGCGTCGACCGGTGTTACCTGAATCGTATGACCGTTATTCGACACCGTGGCTTTGCTTGGCTGATAAGCAACGTTCAGAGGTTCAATGTCAGTCTTGATCGCGTCACGGATATCGATAGGCGATTGTGTTTTGCCAGATGAGCAGAGGCTGTACTCGCTTTTCAGTTCGCCCCAGTTTTGCGGACCGTTGGGGGCCGAATAGCTCCATGCGGCCGTATCGTCGGCACCCGCCCAGGCGGTTGTGCACAAACCGGCGGCGATCAGAGTGATGGTTGCGCCCAATAGCTGTTTTTTCATGGTCGTTCTCACACGTAGGCAGGAAAACGGGAAGGCTCCCGGTGGCCGGAGTGTGAGGTTGTGGTGAGGATGTGGCTGTAGTCAGTATCTGGTTGGTGCGTAGGAATTTTCATTGGTTCCGACAGTGAGCGTTCCACAACAAATCGCGAGTAAAAAAAACGCCGCAGGCTGTGGGGCCGGCGGCGTTGTGTTTACTGCAGTCGCTTACACGGTATGCAGGTACCAGTTGTACTCGAGGTCGGAGATGGAGTGTTCGAACTCCTCCAGCTCGCTCTCTTTACAGGCCACGAAGATATCGATGTATTTCGGATCGATGTACTTGGCCATGACTTCGCTGTCGTCCAGCTCGCGCAGCGCATCACGCAGGTTGTTCGGCAGGCTTTGCTCGTTTTGCTCGTAGCTGTTGCCTTCGACCGGAGCGCCAGGCTCGATCTTGTTGACCAGACCATGGTGCACGCCTGCCAGGACCGAAGCCATCAGCAGGTACGGGTTGGCATCGGCGCCGGCCACACGGTGTTCGATGCGCACGGCATCGGCAGAACCGGTCGGCACGCGAATCGCTACGGTACGGTTGTCCAGGCCCCAGCACGGCGAGTTCGGCACGTAGAACTGTGCGCCGAAACGACGGTAGGAGTTGACGTTCGGGCAGAGGAAAGCCATCTGCGCCGGTAGGGTCTCGAGCACACCGCCGATCGCGTGACGCAGTGCGGCGTTCTGCTCGGGATCCTCACTGGCAAAAATGTTCTTGCCGTCTTTGTCGAGAATCGAGATGTGGACGTGCAGACCGTTACCCGCCTGGCCTGGGTAAGGCTTGGCCATGAAGGTGGTGTCCATTTCATGGTCGTAGGCGATGTTCTTGATCAGGCGCTTGAGCAGGACCGCGTAGTCGCAGGCCTTGATCGGGTCGGCCACGTGGTGCAGGTTCACTTCGAACTGCGCCGGGGCACTTTCCTTGACGATGGCGTCGGCCGGAATGCCTTGCTCTTTGGCACCTTCCAGAATGTCCTGGAGGCAGTCGACGTATTCGTCGAGGTCGTCGATCAGGTAGACCTGGGTCGAGTGCGGACGTTTGCCGGAAACCGGCGAACGAGGTGGTTGCGGACGACCGTTCACGTTCTCCTGGTCGATCAGGTAAAACTCCAGTTCGAACGCGGCGCAGATAGTCAGGCCCATTTCGTCGAACTTGCGCACCACATTGGCCAGCACTTCACGCGGGTCGGCGAAGAAGGGTTCGCCTTCGAGTTCGTGCATGGTCATCAACAGTTGCGCGGTCGGGCGCTTCTGCCATGGCTCGTTGCACAGGGTATCGGGGATTGGATAGCAGATTCGGTCAGCATCACCGATGTCCAGGCCCAGGCCGGTGCTTTCCACCGTCGAGCCGTTGATATCCAGAGCAAATAGAGAGGCCGGCAGGTTGATGCCTTTCTCGTAAACCTTGTGGAGGCTGGTGCGTTCGATGCGCTTGCCGCGCACCACACCATTCATATCCGCAATCAGAAGGTCAACGTACAGAACCTCAGGATGTTCCTTAAGGAACGCGTTCGCTTCGTTAAGCTGAACGGCACGCGGGGGTACCGACATGATGCAACACCTTTGTTGTTAAAAATATCAATCATTGATCTTTTCTGGTTTCAGTCAACCCGAACGGCATGCTGAAGTCAAGCGAGGCCTTTTTTGCCCTAAAAAAGCGCTCGTGTGGCTTTTTTGAGGCACTTTGGGGCGATTTTACTCCGCAGGACGTAGCGGCGGCCGCGAGCTTGAGCGGGCCGTGTTGTATTTTTTACGGGGGTGTTGTGTAAAAAAATGAACAAGGCTAAGCTCGAATCAAACCCATAACAGCAATAATACCGGGGTGCTTCATGTCTCGCCTGCCGATAATCGGCGTCACCGACTGCTCAAGACAGCTCGGTCGGCATGTTTATCACATCAGTGATGACACGACCGTCCGTTCCGTGGTCTCGGCGCTTGCGGTGATCCTCCCATCCGCGACGGTTCAACCGTCCCCGTCCGATATTCTGGACGGTCGCGATGGCACCCCCATTACGGTTACTCCATTCAATATAGAACCGATTCACAATAGCGGCCTGACCATCGTTCGGGGCATCGCTCGTGATTCTGCACGCCCGGCCTCTGCGGCAGTGTTGGCAAACACCATAATCTGCCGCAGAAACGCTCTACAACGCGACGCCGATGCGTCAAACAACGCCTGACCTTGAAAGGGTCAGACAACTCAAGCCTAGAGGCATTTATGAGTAACAACCTCGACCAGCTCACCGATTGGTTGAAAAACCACAAGATCACAGAAGTCGAATGCATGATCGCCGACTTGACCGGGATTACCCGGGGCAAGATTTCGCCGACCAACAAATTCATCGCCGAAAAAGGCATGCGCCTGCCAGAAAGCGTTCTTCTGCAGACCGTGACCGGCGATTACGTCGAAGACGACATCTATTATGAACTGCTCGATCCGGCTGACATCGACATGGTCTGCAAGCCGGACGCCGACGCCGTCTACGTGGTGCCGTGGGCCATCGAGCCGACCGCCATCGTTATCCACGATACCTACGACAAGCAAGGCAACCCGATCGAGCTGTCGCCGCGCAACGTACTCAAGAAAGTCCTGAAGCTCTATTCCGACAAAGGCTGGCAGCCCATCGTGGCGCCGGAAATGGAGTTTTACCTGACCAAGCGCAGTGACGACCCGGATTACCCGCTGCAGCCGCCGATCGGCCGCTCCGGTCGCCCGGAAACCGGTCGCCAGTCGTTCTCCATTGAAGCTGCGAACGAATTCGACCCGCTGTTCGAAGACGTCTACGACTGGTGCGAACTGCAGGACCTGGACCTCGACACGCTGATCCACGAGGACGGCACGGCGCAGATGGAAATCAACTTCCGTCACGGCGATGCCCTGTCCCTGGCCGACCAGATCCTGGTGTTCAAACGCACCATGCGCGAAGCCGCGCTCAAGCACGACGTGGCCGCGACCTTCATGGCCAAGCCGATGACCGGCGAGCCGGGCAGTGCCATGCACTTGCACCAGAGCATCATCGACATCGAGACCGGCAAGAACATCTTCTCCAATGACGACGGGACCATGAGCCAGTTGTTCCTGCACCACATCGGTGGCTTGCAGAAACTCATTCCCGAACTGTTGCCGCTGTTCGCTCCGAACGTCAACTCGTTCCGCCGCTTCCTGCCCGATACCTCGGCGCCGGTGAACGTGGAGTGGGGCGAAGAGAACCGCACCGTGGGCCTGCGGGTTCCGGATGCCGGGCCGCAGAACCGTCGGGTGGAAAACCGCCTGCCGGGCGCCGATGCCAACCCGTACCTGGCGATTGCCGCGAGCCTGCTCTGCGGGTACATCGGCATGGTCGAAGGCCTGAATCCGAGTGCGCCGGTGGTAGGGCGTGGCTATGAACGCCGCAACCTGCGCCTGCCCCTGACCATCGAAGACGCGCTGGAACGCATGGAAAACAGCGCGACCATCGAGCGTTACCTTGGTAAAAATTTCATCACTGGCTACGTCGCGGTCAAGCGGGCCGAGCATGAAAACTTCAAGCGCGTGATCAGTTCGTGGGAAAGGGAATTCCTGCTCTTTGCCGTCTGATGCGCCGGGCGCCGCCGCAGTCGAGCGGCGCCTTCACCTGATTTTTTTTAGGAGATTCACATGACCAGCAACAACCCGCAAACCCGTGAATGGCAAACCCTGAGCAACGATCACCACCTGGCTCCGTTCAGCGACTTCAAGCAGCTCAAAGAGAAAGGCCCGCGGATCATCACCAACGCCAAGGGCGTTTACCTCTGGGACAGCGAAGGCAACAAGATCCTCGACGGCATGGCCGGCCTGTGGTGTGTCGCGATTGGTTATGGTCGCGATGAACTGGCCGATGCCGCCAGCAAACAGATGCGCGAGCTGCCTTACTACAACCTGTTCTTCCAGACAGCGCACCCGCCGGTACTGGAACTGGCCAAGGCCATCGCCGACATCGCGCCGCAAGGCATGAACCATGTGTTCTTCACCGGCTCCGGCTCTGAAGGCAACGACACCATGCTGCGCATGGTTCGTCACTATTGGGCGATCAAGGGCCAGCCGAACAAGAAAGTCATCATCAGCCGCAAGAACGGCTATCACGGTTCCACCGTGGCCGGCGCGAGCCTGGGTGGCATGACGTACATGCATGAACAGGGCGACTTGCCGATCCCGGGCATCGTCCACATTGCCCAGCCGTACTGGTTCGCCGAAGGCGGCGACATGACCCCGGAAGAATTCGGTGTGTGGGCGGCCAATCAGCTGGAAGAAAAGATTCTGGAAGTCGGCGTCGACAACGTCGGTGCCTTTATTGCCGAGCCGATCCAGGGCGCCGGTGGCGTGATCATTCCGCCAGACACCTACTGGCCGCGCATCAAGGAAATCCTCGCCAAGTACGACATCCTGTTCGTGGCTGACGAAGTGATTTGCGGTTTCGGTCGTACCGGCGAGTGGTTCGGCAGCGATTTCTACGGCCTCAAGCCAGACATGATGACCATCGCCAAGGGCCTGACCTCGGGCTACATCCCGATGGGCGGCCTGATCGTGCGTGACGAAGTAGTGGACGTGCTCAACGAAGGCGGCGACTTCAACCACGGCTTCACTTACTCCGGTCACCCGGTGGCGGCTGCGGTGGCGCTGGAAAACATCCGCATCATGCGCGACGAGAAAATTATCGAGCGCGTCCATGCAGAAACGGCACCGTATTTGCAAAAGCGTCTGCGGGAACTGAACGATCACCCGCTGGTGGGTGAAGTTCGCGGGGTCGGTTTGTTGGGGGCCATCGAACTGGTCCAGGACAAGGCCACGCGCAAGCGTTATGAGGGCAAGGGCGTCGGCATGATCTGCCGCCAGTTCTGCTTCGACAACGGCCTGATCATGCGCGCCGTCGGCGACACCATGATCATCGCTCCGCCACTGGTGATTACACCGGCGGAAATCGATGAACTGGTGACCAAGGCTCGCAAGTGTCTTGACCTGACCCTGAGTGCATTGCAGGGCTAAGTGCTAGGCTCTGAGCGGAAGTCCGAAGTTCTGCATATGAAGTTGGAACTTTCGCTCAGAACTGTCAGAAAGCGTGACCGTTTCCTTGAAAGACCGATGTGGATCTTGCCAGACTAGCCGCGGTTCCAGTTGCCCGGGTTCGGCCGCTGAACAAGTGGTTCAAAAAAGAAAAATTTGGAGCATTACGCATGAAGGCACTAGGTAAAAAGCTCGCTGGCAAGACTCTGCTTGCCATGTCCGTGATGGGTTTGATGGCGGGCGCGGTTCAGGCCGATGACAAAGTACTGCACGTGTACAACTGGTCCGACTACATCGCACCGGACACCGTCAAGAAGTTTGAAGACGAGTCGGGGATCAAGGTTGTCTATGACGTCTTCGACAGCAACGAAACCCTGGAAGCCAAGTTGCTGGCAGGCAAGTCCGGTTACGACATCGTTGTACCGTCGAACAACTTCCTGGCCAAGCAGATCAAGGCTGGCGTCTACCAGAAGCTGGACAAGTCCAAGCTGCCTAACTGGAAGAACCTGAACACCGACCTGCTCAAGGCCGTTTCCGTGAGCGACCCGGGCAACGAGCACGCCTTCCCGTACATGTGGGGTTCGATCGGTATCGGCTTCAACGCCGAGAAGGTCAAGGCAGCACTGGGTGCCGACGCACCGACCAACTCCTGGGACCTGCTGTTCAAACCTGAAAACGCCGCGAAGTTGAAAGCCTGCGGTATCAGTTTCCTCGATTCGCCAACCGAGATGATCCCGGTGGCGTTGCACTATCTGGGCTATCCAACCGACAGCCAGGACAAGAAACAACTGGCCGAAGCCGAAGCGCTGTTCCTGAAAATCCGTCCTTCGGTAGGTTACTTCCACTCGTCCAAGTACATCTCGGACCTGGCCAACGGCAACATCTGTGTGGCCGTGGGTTACTCGGGTGACATCTACCAGGCCAAGGCACGCGCTGCCGAAGCCGGTGACAAGGTGAAAGTCAGCTACAACATTCCGAAAGAAGGTGCCGGCAGCTTCTACGACATGGTCGCCATCCCTAAAGATGCCGAAAACGTCGAAGGCGCCTACAAGTTCATGACCTTCCTGCAGAAGCCGGAAATCATGGCTGAAATCACCAACGCCGTACGCTTCCCGAACGGTAACGCGGCCGCCACGCCGTTGGTCGATAAAGAAATCACTGCCGACCCAGGCATCTACCCGCCGGCGGACGTGCTGGCCAAGCTGTACGCGATTGCCGACTTGCCGGCCGCGACCCAGCGGATCATGACCCGCAGCTGGACCAAGATCAAATCGGGCAAGTGAGTAAAACCCTGTAGGAGCGAGCCCGCTCGCGATGGTCGTCAACGATGACACTGGGTGCCTGACACCCCGCGGTGCTCACAGCTTCATCGCGAGCAAGCTCGCTCCTACAGGTATCTGCATAAAAGTTTTGCTGGAACGGTTTTTCGAGGGTAAGTTGCGCGCCGGTTTTGTTGCCGGGCAACCACGGTTGTCATGTAACGCGGGGCAACTTGGGCCCAACTAATTTCAGAGGACCTCCACGTGCCTGTTTTTTCTTTGTTGCGCAATGCCATGCTGGTGGGCGCCGGGCTGACGATGGCCGTCAGTGTCCAGGCCGCCGGTACCGTGCATATTTATAACTGGTCGGACTACATCGGCGAGACCACCCTGGCCGACTTCCAGAAAGAGACCGGGATCAAACCGGTTTATGACGTTTTCGATTCCAACGAAACCCTGGAAGGCAAGTTGCTGGCCGGGCGTACCGGCTACGACGTGGTCGTGCCGTCGAACCACTTCCTCGGCAAACAGATCAAGGCCGGGGCATTCCAGAAGCTCGACAAGTCGCAGCTGCCGAATTATTCGAACCTCGACCCGGTGCTGCTCAAGCGCCTGGAGCAGAACGATCCGGGCAACCTGTACGCCGTGCCGTACCTGTGGGGCACCAACGGCATCGGTTACAACGTCGACAAGGTCAAGGCTGTGCTGGGCGTCGATACGATTGATTCGTGGGGCGTGCTGTTCGAGCCGGAGAACATCAAGAAGCTGCAAAGCTGTGGCGTCGCGTTCCTCGATTCCGCCGATGAAATGATGCCGACAGTGCTCAACTACATGGGCCTGAACGCTAACAGCACTGATCCCAAGGATTACGAAAAGGCCACCGCCAAGTTGCTTGCCGTGCGCCCTTACGTGACCTACTTCCACTCCTCCAAGTACATCGCGGACCTGGCCAACGGCGATATCTGCGTGGCGATCGGTTTCTCCGGCGACATCTTCCAGGCCAAGAACCGCGCCGAAGAAGCCAAGAAAGGCGTGAACATCGCCTACTCGATCCCGAAAGAAGGCGGCGCGCTCTGGTTCGACATGCTGGCGATTCCGAAGGACTCGGCCAACGTCAAGCAGGCTCACGCCTTCATCAACTATTTGCTCAAGCCTGAGGTCATCGCTCAGGTCAGTGATTACGTCGGCTACGCCAACCCGAACCCCGGGTCGGACAAACTGATGGAACAGTCCATTCGCACCGATGAAGCGGTTTATCCACCGCAAGCGGTACTCGACAAGACCTACGTGTCGGTCGAGTTACCGCCGAACATTCAACGTTTGATGACCCGCAGCTGGACCAAGGTCAAGTCGGGCAAATAGCTTCAAGGCTCAAACTATCCAAGGTTGGCTCACCTTGAGCGAACTGCACTCTTTTTTTTGGGAGTTTCGTAAATGGCAGTTGCCTCCGGCGCCTATAAGAAAGCCCTCGAGGGCGACCAGCAACCTAAACAGGTGCTGGTCAAAATCGACCGGGTCACGAAGAAGTTCGACGAGACGATTGCCGTGGACGACGTGTCCCTGGAAATCAAGAAGGGTGAGATCTTCGCCCTGCTCGGCGGCTCGGGATCGGGCAAGTCCACGTTGCTGCGCATGCTCGCAGGTTTCGAACGGCCCACGGAGGGGCGCATTTTCCTCGATGGCGTAGACATCACTGACATGCCGCCCTACGAGCGGCCGATCAACATGATGTTCCAGTCCTACGCGCTGTTCCCGCACATGACCGTGGCGCAGAACATCGCGTTCGGCCTCAAGCAGGACAAACTGCCTGCCGCCGAAGTCGATGCGCGGGTGGCCGACATGCTCAAGCTGGTACAGATGAGCCAGTACGCCAAGCGCAAGCCGCATCAGTTGTCCGGTGGTCAGCGTCAGCGTGTGGCCCTGGCCCGTTCCCTGGCCAAGCGACCGAAGCTGCTGCTGCTCGACGAACCGATGGGCGCACTGGACAAGAAACTGCGCTCGCAAATGCAGCTGGAGCTGGTGGAGATCATCGAGCGTGTCGGCGTAACCTGCGTCATGGTGACCCACGACCAGGAAGAGGCCATGACCATGGCCGAGCGTATCGCAATCATGCACCTGGGCTGGATCGCCCAGATCGGCAGCCCGATCGACATCTACGAAACCCCGACCAGCCGCCTGGTCTGTGAATTCATCGGTAACGTGAACATCTTCGAAGGCGAAGTGATCGACGATGCCGAAGGCCACGCGATCATTACCTGCAAAGACCTGGATCGTCAGATCTACGTCGGCCACGGCATCAGCACTTCGGTGCAGGACAAGTCGGTCACCTACGCGATCCGTCCGGAAAAACTGCTGGTCACCGCCGACATGCCGACCTGCCAGTACAACTGGTCCAGCGGCAAGGTGCACGACATCGCCTACCTGGGCGGGCACTCGGTGTTCTACGTCGAACTGCCAAGCGGCAAGCTGGTGCAGTCGTTCGTGGCCAACGCCGAACGTCGCGGGCAGCGTCCGACCTGGGGTGATCAGGTCTACGTGTACTGGGAAGACGACAGCGGCGTGGTGCTCCGCTCATGAACATGCGCAAATTCAAGCGTCGACTCAATCGAATAATTCCCGGTGGCCGTCAGATGGTCATCGGGGTTCCCTTCATCTGGCTGTTCCTGTTCTTCATGCTGCCGTTCTTCATCGTTTTGAAGATCAGCTTCGCCGAAGCGGACGTGGCCATTCCGCCCTACACCGAAATCTACAGCTACGCCGAGCAGAAGCTGCAGTTGCTGCTTAACCTGGGCAACTACGCCATGCTGGCCGGTGACGAACTGTACATCGCCGCTTATCTGGGCTCGTTGAAGATGGCGCTGTTCAGCACCATCCTCTGCCTGCTGATCGGCTACCCGATGGCCTACGGCATCTCCATTGCCCGCAAGGAAGTGCAGACGGTGCTGGTGCTGCTGATCATGATGCCGACCTGGACCGCGATCCTGATCCGCGTGTATGCGTGGATGGGCATCCTCAGCAACAACGGCCTGCTCAACGGTTTCCTGATGAGCATGGGCTGGATCAGCGAGCCACTGCAGATCCTCAACACCAACCTGGCGGTCTACATCGGTGTGGTTTATTCCTACCTGCCGTTCATGATCCTGCCGCTGTACGCCAACCTGGTGAAGCATGACCAGAGCCTGCTGGAAGCTGCGTCCGACCTGGGCTCGAGCACCTTCAACAGCTTCTGGAAAATCACCGTGCCGCTGTCGAAAAACGGCATCATCGCCGGCTGCATGCTGGTGTTCATCCCGGTGGTGGGTGAGTTCGTGATTCCGGAACTGCTTGGCGGCCCGGAAACCCTGATGATCGGTAAAGTGCTCTGGCAAGAGTTCTTCAACAACCGTGACTGGCCGGTGGCGTCTGCCCTGGCGGTGGTGATGCTGGCGATCCTGATTGTGCCGATCATCCTGTTCAACCGCAGTCAGGCCAAGGAAATGGAGGGTAAAGAATGAAGCGCTTCCGTTTCTCCAGCCTGATGCTGGTAGTGGGTCTGTTGTTCATCTACCTGCCGATGCTGATCCTGGTGATCTACTCGTTCAACGCCTCGAAACTGGTGACGGTGTGGGGTGGTTGGTCGATCAAGTGGTACGTCGGCCTGCTCGACAACTCGCAACTGATGGGCTCGGTGGTGCGCTCGCTGGAAATCGCCTGCTACACGGCGGTGGCGGCGGTGGCGCTGGGTACCCTGGCGGCGTTCGTCCTGACGCGTATTACGCGCTTCAAGGGCCGCACCCTGTTCGGTGGCCTGGTGACCGCGCCGCTGGTGATGCCTGAGGTGATCACCGGTCTGTCGCTGTTGCTGCTGTTCGTGGCCATGGCGCAGATGATCGGCTGGCCGCAGGAACGCGGCATCGTCACCATCTGGATCGCCCACACCACCTTCTGTGCGGCCTATGTGGCGGTGGTGGTCTCGGCACGCTTGCGCGAGCTGGACCTGTCCATCGAAGAAGCGGCCATGGACCTGGGCGCGAAGCCGTGGAAGGTGTTCTTCCTGATCACCATCCCGATGATCGCGCCGTCGCTGGCAGCGGGCGGCATGATGTCGTTCGCCCTGTCGCTGGATGACCTGGTGCTGGCGAGCTTCGTGTCGGGCCCGGGGTCCACGACCCTGCCGATGGAAGTGTTCTCGGCGGTACGTCTGGGCGTGAAGCCCGAGATCAACGCCGTGGCCAGCCTGATCCTGCTGGCGGTGTCCATTGTGACCTTCCTGGTCTGGTTCTTCAGCCGTCGCGCCGAAGAAAGCCGCAAGCGTGCGATCCAGCAAGCGATCGAAGAAGCGGCAGCCGATTCGTGGAAGCAACCGGACGTGCGTCGCGCGCAGGCACCGGAAGCGGCCTGAGCCTGATGCCGGGTTGACCACAACCTTGTGGCCAACCCGGTCCATATGTGGGAGCGGGCTTGCTCGCGAAGAGGGAGTGTCAGCCGACATCATAGTCGCCTGACACACTGCATTCGCGAGCAAGCCCGCTCCCACATTTGTTTATGCGATCCATGGGGATTGGCGAATGACCTCGAC
Source organism: Pseudomonas sp. FW305-70 (assembly GCF_058783925.1). NCBI lineage: Bacteria > Pseudomonadati > Pseudomonadota > Gammaproteobacteria > Pseudomonadales > Pseudomonadaceae > Pseudomonas > Pseudomonas sp. FW305-70. Next base: position 142,067 of record NZ_JBYSYZ010000005.1, on the reverse strand, counting down.
GAAGTTCATCGGCTTGAATCCCGGTTCCTGATCCACCAGCACATCCGTCTTCACATTCCCGAACGTAGTCTGCGGACGATGACGCAAGCCATCGGCAAACGCGCAGATGATGCACTCCTTGAACCCCTCGCCCCGTGGATGCGCATGCACCACCGCTTCACGCTGCACGGTGGAGAACGCCGCGTAGTCCATGCCCAGCACGTCCATCTCGACTCCAGCCGTTACCAGCGCCACGGTGGGCCGCAAATGCTGAGGAACGCCCGGTGTGGTGTGCAGGGCAATCGATAGCCAGACCTGCTCGATATCGTCGTCGCTCAGCCCGTAAGGCTTGAGAAATGCGGCTGCCGCATTGGCGCCATCGACTTCGAAGCGCTCGTTGTCGCTGCGGTGACCCACCACCAGGCCCAGGTCATGGAACATCGCGCCGACGTACAGCAATTCCGGGTTGTAGGCCAATTGCTTGCGCTCACCGCTCAGGGCGCCGAACAGGAATACCCGACGCGAGTGGTGGTAGAGCAGGTCCGATTCGATGTCACGGATGTATTCGGTGGTGGCCTTGGCCAGCGCGCTGTCGGGGATCCTGATGCCGGCGATGGTGGTGCTCATGGAGTTTTCCTCGTCGTGAACGCCTGGGTGGCGCTGAGGGTTTCAGTCTGTTCCGGCCCCCGAAACCGGACAATCGCGCCATGGCTGCGATCCCGGCCAATGAGCATGCATATCGCGCCAACCTCGCTTGTTGCGCCTGGTTTGGCTAGGGTGCATGCAAACCCTGTAGGAGCGAGCTTGCTCGCGATGGTCGTCAACGATAACGCGGGGAGCCTGATACCCCGCGGCGTCTTTGATTTCATCGCGAGCAGGCTCGCTCCTACAAAGGGAAGGTGCAATCAGATCCAAAGGAGGCGATTCACGTCATGAGTAAAACCATCGCCATCGTGGTCTTCGCCGGCGTCCAGTCGCTGGATGTCACCGGCCCCATGGATGTGTTTTCCGAGGCCAATCGATTCCTTGCTCCGCAGGATCACTATCGGCTGGAGGTAATCGGTGTCGAGCACGGGATGATGGCGTGCTCCAACGGTTTGGCACTCAATGCCCATCGGCATTTCAGCGAAGCACTCGAGGCGTACGACTTGTTATTGGTGGCTGGCGGGCCGCAATTGCCGTTCATGAGTTTCGGCGTGGCGTTCGACACCTGGCTGCGCGGGGCCTGCGGGCGGGCGCAACGGTTCGGCTCGATCTGCAACGGCGCCTTCATGCTCGCCCGCGCCGGGTTGCTGGAGGGGCGCACGATCACCACGCATTGGCAGGACGCATCGGATCTGGCGGCGCTGTGTCCCTCGTCCCGGGTGGAAGCGGATCGACTGTACGTTGAGGACGGCGACCTGTTCACCTCGGCCGGGGTCACAGCGGGGATCGATCTGTCGTTGTATCTATTGGGCCGGGATCACGGACCGGAAGTGGCACTGAATGTCGCCAAGCGGCTGGTGGTGTTCACCCAGCGTTCAGGAGGGCAGTCGCAGTTCAGCCCGTTCCTCACGCCCCACGCCGAACCGGACTCGGCGGTGGCGATGGTCCAGCATTACGTGCTGGCCAACCTGACGGGCGATTTAGCCATCGCCGACCTGGCCAATGCCGCCAACATGAGTGCGCGTAATTTTTCCCGGGTGTTTGCCAGGGAGGCGAAAATCACCCCGGCCGAGTTCGTCGAACGCGCGCGGGTCGATGCGGCGCGGGTGATGCTCGAAAGCACGCGTGCGCCGCTCAAGACCGTGGCCTATCAATGTGGATTTCGCGATGCCCAGCACATGCGCAGTGTGTTCAATCGCAGGCTGGGGGTGACGCCGCAGCAGTTCAGGTTGAATTTTGCGGCGATGGTTTGAGCTGACATCTTTGTTGCCTGTGAGGGCCTCTTCGCGAGCAAGCCCGCTCCCACAGGGGGAACGCATTTCAACTGTGCGGGCTTGCTCGCGAAGGGGCCGGTCCAGTCAGCAAAAGTCTATGGCGTCGCCCGCGCCGGCAACAGCTTCAACGTACTGCGCGTATTGGCCGTGACTTCTTCATCATTGAGATGCGCCTGGAAATACATCCCTTCGATGTAGGCCTCGGCTTGATCATCATAGTGACTGTCGAACACTACACCGCTCTGGCCAACCGGGTTGACGGTCAGGCTGTGGGCCGGGTCGGCGAAGTCGATCAGGCGGCGGGTCGAGGGGCCGTAGGTGACGGGCCAGGGTGCCGGGCCAATCTTCGCCGAGAGATTGTTCGGCACTTCATGGCTGCCGGGTGCGGCGAAGGGGCCGACGTTGAAGACCAGGTCCAGCGGCTTTTGTTGGCCCAGCGGATGACCATGGGTCAAGGTGTGCGCGCGACCCCACTGCCATTGCGAGGCGTCTGCGCCGAGGGTGCTCCTGAGGTGTGCGAGACTGGCTTGCCAGGTGGCCTTCACCGTGTCGGCACGGGTTTCCTTGCCGAGGGTGCTGCGGTTGTCCCACCACGGTGAATCGGCGCTGGCAGCCAGGCGGGGGAGCGCGGCGTCGATCACCCGGGTCGAGAGCAGTGTTTCGAAAAAGTCGTTACCCAGTTCGTCATGCATCGTCGCGTCAGCCAGGTTGAACAGCAACTGGTTGAACAGCGTGGCGCTGGTGGAATCGAGCGGGTAGTCGCCTTTCCACTGGGCCAGTTGCTCCACCAGTTTGAGTTCGGCGGGGTCGCTCAGCACTTCGCGCAACACCGGCAGCAGCGGCGCCAACAAGCGCGGGCCGTAGGCGGTGGTAGTGCCCAACTGCAGTTTCTGGCTGTTTTCCAGGTCCCATTTCACGGCTTTGTCGCTGAGCTGGCGATTGAGCTGCTGGCCGCGATCGGCAAGGTTGTAATAGCCGGGAATCTCCATGCCGGTCGGTGACACTGGCTGGAAGTTGGCCGAGACGATGTAGCCCCGCGCCGGGTTTTCTTCCTGAGGGTTGGCGCTGAACGGGTAGAAGCCATCCTTGTCGGCCTCGGCGGTGCTGCCGTCGAGGATGAACCATGGGCGTACACCCGCCGGACGTTTCGGCAGTTGCGCCGCCGCCCACCAGCCGATGTCACCCTTGGCATTGGCCCATACGACGTTCAGGCCCGGTGCCTGGATTTTTGCTGCGGCACTGCGGGCCTTGGCCAGGGTGTCGGCGCGGTTGAGTTGGTAGAACCCGTCCAGAATCGGGTTCTGACTTTCGAGAAACGCCCACCACATGGCAATCGGCGTTTTGCCGACGCCGTTGCCCAAGGCATCGTTGACGATTGGACCGTGGGGCGATTGACGCAGTAGCAGCGTCACCGGTTCCTGGCCCTTGACCGCAATCTTCTGTTCGCTGGTGACCATGTCCACCCACTTGCCGCGATACCAGACCTGATTGGGATTGTCCGGGTTGACCTTCTCGGCGATCAGGTCGAGGTCGTCGTTCTGGAACATGGTGATGCTCCAGCCGAAGTCGTTGTTCATGCCCAGGGAGGCGAATGGCATCAAGGCCTGGTAATGCCCGTAGAGTTCAAAGCCCGGCGCGGAGAGTTGGGCTTCGTACCACACCGACGGCGCGGAGAAACGGATATGCGGATCGCCCGCCAGCAGAGGCTTGCCGCTTTGGGTCCGGCTGCCCGCGACGACCCAGGCGTTGCTGCCCTCGAACTGGGGCAGGCCGTTGTCAGCCAAGGCCTGTTCGCTCAGGCGGGCGAGGGCGTTGAGGTCTTTCCAGTCGGCGCTGGCCAGGGAAGGTGCGGTCCCGTCGAGCACGCCTTTGGACTGCCAGTCGAGATCGAAAACGCTCAGGTAGTCAGGGCCCAGTTGATCGCGCACGAATGTCAGCAAGGGTTCTGTACGAAATGCTGCCGCAAAACTGTAGGCCATGTAACCGGCGATGCTGATGGTGTCCTGGGCGGTGAACGGGCGTTTTGGAATGCCCAGCACATCGAACTCCACGGGTTTGGCGTGGCTGTCCTGATACTGGTTGATGCCGTCCAGATAGGCCTGCATGGCGATGAAAGAGGGTGACTGTTTGTCGAGATTGGCGAAGTAGGTTTCGGCGCGTTCGCGAATGCGCAGGCTGCGCATCAGTTTGTCGGTGTCGAGCAGCTTCGGTCCGAGCACCTCGGCCAGTTCGCCACGGGCCAGACGACGCAGGACTTCCATCTGGAACAAGCGGTCCTGGGCATGTACGTAGCCGAGTGCGCGATACAGGTCGGTTTCGTTGTCGGCGCGGATGTGCGGAACGCCGCGCTCGTCGTAGCGCACGGTGACTGAGCCTTGCAGGTGTTGCAGTTCCACCATGCCCTGGCGTGACGGCTGCTTACTGTAGAGGTACCAGCCGGCTCCGGCGGCCAGCACGACGATCAACAGCGCGAGAGCAGTCAAGCTGCGTTTCATGGGGACTCCTTGTTGTTATTGTGATTCCAGGTGGCACTGTTTAACACGACGCGCCGGTTTGGCGCATCGCCCGTAGGAGGGATTCGTATTGGTGTGTCTTTGCCTACTTCGCCGGATCGGCAGGCCACGGGCAGTAACACCCCACGGCCAGTGTGTGCGTGGCACTCACCGCACGGCCCTCATCCAGCGCCTGCAGGATTGGTTCGATAAAACTGTTGCTCGAGTTGCAGGTCAGGCCTTCGCTGTAGGGGCCGAAGTAGGCCAGTTTGCCGCTGCGGTCCCAGATCGCCACGGCCGGGCTGGCGGGGATCTGTTCGGAACCGGGCAGGACGTCGATGGTTTTCAGGCGGCTCAAGGTGCCCGGTAACTGGCCATGGCTACCGGGTTTTTGCACGGCATAGAATTCCACGCCATGGGAGACATAGCGCTCGACCAGTTCGGTCAGGTGTTGTTGATTGCCGACGTTGCACGGGCAGGCCGGGTCCCAGAAATGCACCAGGCGGATAGCGCCAGGGCCTGCGAGGTCATCGGGAAGGCGCAGCGGATCCCCCGAAAACATCGCCGTGTGCTCGCTGAACGCCCGCAGGTAACGCCCCTGGAACCAGTCGTAGGCCGCCCACAATACGCCGGCACACACCACGGCGAGCAGGCTGGCAAACAGGGTGGCGCGAAAGGGCGGGTGCATCGGTTCAGTCCTCGAAGGCCGGCTAGCTTGCCATGCTTGGCGCGACAGAAGAATATCGCAGGCTTATAAAGTCCGTTTCACGCTCTGGAATCGTCCATGCCGGCCACTTTCGACCCCGATCTTCTACGTGCAAGCTTGCTGCCACTGGCGGCCGGACAGCCGTTGTCGGCGCAGGCGAAGGTCTACCAGCAGTTCTACGGGCTGGATTTTGCACCGCGTCAGTTGCGCAGCGGTCTTGGGCGCTTCGAGGTCGATGGATATGAGCTGGTCAGCCAGTTCTGGTGGCCCGAGCGGGCGAAGGCGACGCTGTTTGTCATCCATGGTTTCTACGACCACACCGGGCTCTACCGGCATGTGATCGAATGGGCGTTGGACCAAGGCTTTGCGGTGATTGCCTGCGACTTGCCGGGCCATGGCTTGTCCAGTGGCGAGCGGGCGAGCATCAAGGATTTCGCCGAATACCAGGACACGCTGCAAGGGTTGTTCAGCGAGGCGCAATCCCTCGAATTGCCGCAACCGTGGCACCTGTGCGGGCAAAGTACCGGTGGGGCGATCGTGATCGACCATGTACTGAATGCGGGGGCGAGCAGCCCGGCCCAGGGTCAGGTGATCCTGTTGGCACCGTTGGTGCGGCCGCGAGCGTGGGGTTGGTCGCATCTGAGCTATTACTTGCTCAGGCCTTTCGTCAAAGCCATCGCCCGGCGCTTCAGCGAGAACTCCAACGACCCGGCCTTTCTGCCGTTCCTGCAGGCCGATCCATTGCAGCCGCTGCGTCTGCCGACAGCCTGGGTGGGTGCGCTGGCACGCTGGATCAAACGCGTTGAAGCGGCGCCGGTCAGCACCAGGCGGCCGCTGATCGTGCAGGGGCAGGCGGACATGACCGTGGATTGGGAACATAACCTTGAAGTGTTGCGGGGCAAGTTTGATCGGCCTCAGGTGCTGATGTTGCCTGAGGCGCGGCATCATCTGGCGAATGAGACGTTGGTGATGCGGCAGGAGTATTTAGGGTTTTTGACCAAGCGGATCAAGGGTCGGAATCCTTAGCGACAGTGATGGCCCCATCGCGGGCAAGCCCGCTCTCACAGGTTTCGCAGTGATCACAAAATAGTGGATTGACTCAAAACACTGTGGGAGCGGGCTTGCCCGCGATAGCGATCTGTCAGGCCCCGAAAATCACTGGCTCAGGTTCGAATTGCTCTGCCCCACCGCCAACCCCGCGCGAATCGCCGCCAGTGCCGCCCGATAGTAAGCCTGGCCTTGCGTCGATTCGGCAAAGGTCGCGAACTCTTCCAGCTCGTCGTCCGACAGGTCGCGATAGACATACAGCAGTGTGTTGTTCAGGTCGCTGCCAATCTGGTCCATCAGGCGCTGGCGCTGGCCGTTGAGCATGCCCTGGGCCTGACCGGCACCGAGCAATCCCGGGATCATCGAACTCAGGCTGTCGGCGGCCACACCGGCAATCGCCAGGCTGACTTCCGCGCCGGCCTCGCGAGCAGGCAGCGCTTGTGCCAGATGGCCGATGATCAGCAGGCGGCTGTCGCTGGCCTGCATCTTTGGCAAGCCCTTGGCATTTTTTGCCAGTTGGTCGCGACGGGTCGCCAGCAACTCGGCAGCGACGATCTTCTTGCCCAGAGGCGACTGGAAAAACGTCAGTGCAGGTTTTGGATCGGCGAGGTTCTTGCGCAATTGCGCTTCGGCGCGCTGGTCCACGGCCTGGGCGGAAAATCGCTGATTGCTGTTATTGACCAGAGCCTGATACACCGCCGGAGGCAGGCTGCCCTGGTAGCGTTGCTGGGCAGCCGAGAGGGCGTCGTTGAAATGCGCGCGTTGTTCCGGCCAGCCGGCGACCTTGTACAACTGGTCGTGGCCGTCTGCCCAGGCGGGCAAAACGCAGAACATCAGCAGTGATAAAAGCAAACGGCGCATAGGGACTCCAGTCAGCAGGCGACTATTCTCCGTGTGGCATCCGTACTTGTCGAGAATTCGTATCAACCCGCTGCGCGGCTCTGTCGGATTTTCGGGCACAGGAATACTATGCGCGGCATGCAAATATCCTCTGATCACCCGCTGCTGTTACGAATCGTCGACGACCTGGCCGAGCACGGCTGGTCGCAGCAGAATATTTTCCTGCCTCAGGACCTGACCCGAGCGCTGGCGGCCGAGTGTCGCAAACGTGCTGCCGAGGGTGAACTGGCTCCGGCCGCCGTGGGCCGTGGACCGTTTTCGGAAATCCGCGAAGGGATTCGTGGTGACCATATTCAGTGGATCGACCCCGGCCAGGCCGAGGCTTGCGACAACTATCTGAGTTTGATGGATAGCCTGCGCGAGGCGATCAATCGTGGTTTGTTTCTCGGCCTTGAGGATTTCGAAAGCCATTTTGCGATGTACCCACCCGGGGCGTTCTACCTCAAGCATGTCGATCGCTTTCGCGATGACGACCGGCGCATGGTTTCAGCGGTGGTTTACCTCAATGATGGCTGGCTTCCCGAGCACGGCGGCTCGTTGCGCATGTACCTCGACAACGATCGCGTCCACGACGTGCAGCCTACCGGCGGTTGCCTGGTGGTGTTTCTTTCCGGAGAGGTTCCCCACGAAGTCCTGCCCGCGACCCGCGATCGCCTGTCGCTGACGGGCTGGTTCCGGCGGCGCGGCAACGAGCCGTTCTGATCATGCAGAAAATTCTCGTCAGCCGCTGCCTGTTGGGCCACCGCGTTCGTTACGACGGCGGGGCCAGCGGGCCGTTCGATCAGCTTCAGCAATGGCTCGACGAAGGTCGGATCGTACCGTTGTGCCCGGAGGTCGCCGGTGGCTTGCCAACGCCTCGGGCGGCAGCGGAAATTCCAGGCGGGCAAGGCGCGCAAGTCCTCGATCGGCAGGCTGCGGTGATCACCACCGAGGGCGAGGATGTCAGTGCGCAGTTTTTGTCGGGGGCGTATCAGGCACTGGAACTGGTGCAAAATCACGGCATCCGCATTGCCGTCCTCAAGGCCAACAGCCCGTCCTGCGGCAATCTGCTGACCTATGACGGGACGTTCAGCGGGGTGAAGGTCGATGGTGAGGGCGTAACGGCGGCGCTGCTCAAGCGTCACGGCGTGCAGGTGTTCAGTGAGTTGGAACTGGCTGAAGCGGCTCAGGCATTGGCTGCGCAGGACTGACCAACACACCCCCCCCGGTGGGAGCGGGCTTGCTCGCGAATGCGCCGGGTCAGTCGATATTAATCTTGTCTGACACACCGCCTTCGCGAGCAAGCCCGCTCCCACAAAGGATCTCACCCCTCATCAAGGTTTCGGCACTTCGCCCGCATCCGCCCCCAACCACTTCTGCTCCAGCGCTCGCAGTCGCCCATCATCCTTGATTCGCTGCAGGGCGCTTTCCAGGCTGGCATGGAACGCCGGATTTCCCTTCTGAAAAGGAATCGCCAGGCTCACGACCGGGTCGGTTTTGGGCTTCTCTTCGGTCAACGACTGCACCAGCAGAATGGAACGCGGTTCTTCTTTTTGCGCGATCAATTGCGCACGGGCTTGAACGTAAGGTTCGCTGAAATCGAAACGATCCCTGAGATCCGGGGTCACTGCTATGTGGTTGATAGCGATGTCGTATTTGCCGCTTTCGACGCCGGTCAGCAGATCGCTGCCGTCGGTGACGACAAAGTCGGCCCGGACATCGAGTTCACTTGCCAGCAGTTGGCCCAGTTCGACTTCGAAGCCGGCGAGCTTGTCGCCATCCTTGAAGTTGAATGGGGGAGTGTTGGCTTCAACGGCTATGCGCAACTCGCCCCGGTCGTTGACGTCATCAATCAGTTCGGCATGAGCCAAAGGGCTCAGAAGGGGTAGCAGGCAGATCAGGCCAGGCAGAAAGCGCATGGTCACTCCTTTGAATTTTTTATCGCGACCCTCTGATTCAGGCTCGCTTTGCTATGGTTGTCGAGTGCCTTCGACAACAAATGGCCATGAAGTTGTCATGGCCACGCGGATTTTACGAAAAAACTGGAGAAGAGAATGAAAACCTTTATGTCACGTGCTGCTTTGGCGGGCCTGTTGATGGGTGTTTCGGTGCTGGCCAGTGCTGCAACGCCGGCTCCGAAAGGCGCCGAAGTGTCCATCGTGTCTCCCAAGGACGGCGCAAATGTTCCACAGACTGTCGTCGTCAAGTTCGCTGTTGAAAATATTGCCTTGGCACCGGCGGGCGATACCACCAAGAACACCGGTCATCACCATTTGCTGATCGATGTCGATGAGTTGCCGGCCGCCGGGGCGCCGATCCCCAAAGATGCCAACCACCAGCATTTCGGTGCCGCGCAGACCCAGGCCGAAGTAACGCTCACGCCGGGCAAGCACACCTTGCAGTTGGAACTGGGCGATAGCAACCACATGCCGTTCGATCCGCCGATCGTTTCCGAGAAGATCACCGTCAATGTGAAATAAAAAAGGGAGCCCGCTTCGCTGGGGCTCCCTTTTTTACAGTTGCAAGCTTCAAGCTGTAAGCCTCAAGTCAAAGCAAAAGCGAACTCAACTTGCCGCTTGAAGCTTGCCGCTTGTAGCTGCTTTTAGAACAACACCCGACTACGGATGGTGCCTTTGACGTGTTGCAGCTTCTCTTGCGCCAGGTCCGAGTACTCGGCGTCGACGTCGATCACTACGTAGCCGACCTTCTCGTTGGTCTGCAGGAACTGACCGGAGATGTTGATGCCGTTTTCGGCGAAGACTTTGTTGATCTCGCTGAGTACACCCGGAATGTTTTCGTGGATGTGCAGCAGGCGGTGCTTGCCAGGGTGAGCCGGCAGGGCCACTTCCGGGAAGTTCACGGACGATACCGAAGTACCGTTGTCGCTGTACTTGACCAGTTTTTCCGCGACTTCCAGACCGATGTTGGCCTGGGCTTCAGCGGTAGAGCCACCGATGTGCGGGGTCAGGATCACGTTGTCCAGGCCACGCAGCGGGCTTTCGAACTCTTCGTCGTTGGAGCGTGGCTCCACCGGGAATACGTCGATGGCCGCGCCGATCAGGTGCTTGTCCTTGATGGCAGCCGCCAGGTGGTCCAGTTCGACCACGGTGCCGCGGGCGGCGTTGATCAGGATGCCGCCTTTCTTGATGGCACGGATTTCTTTCTCGCCCATCATCCACTGGGTGGCGGCGGTTTCCGGTACGTGCAGCGAAACGATGTCGGACATCGCCAGCAGCTCGTGCAGGTTGCCTACCTGAGTAGCGTTACCCAATGGCAGCTTGGTGATGGTGTCGTAGAAGTACACCTGCATGCCCAGGCCTTCCGCCAGGACCGACAGTTGAGTACCGATCGAGCCGTAACCGACGATGCCCAGCTTCTTGCCACGGATCTCGAAGGAGTTGGCCGCGCTCTTGATCCAGCCGCCACGGTGGCAGGAAGCGTTCTTCTCAGGGATGCCGCGCAGCAGCAGGATCGCTTCGGCCAGCACCAGCTCCGCTACGGAGCGGGTGTTGGAGTAGGGCGCGTTGAACACCGCGATACCGCGTTCGCGGGCAGCGTCCAGGTCAACCTGGTTGGTGCCGATGCAGAAACAGCCGACCGCAACCAGCTTCTTCGCGTGATCGAAGATCTCTTCGGTCAGTTGAGTGCGCGAGCGAATGCCGATGAAGTGAGCGTCAGCGATCTTTTCCTTGAGCTGGGCTTCCGGCAGAGAACCCGTGAGGTACTCGATGCTGGTGTAGCCCGCCGCCTTGAGGACGTCGACAGCCGATTGGTGGACGCCTTCGAGAAGAAGGAACTTGATCTTGCTCTTATCGAGAGAAGTCTTGCTCATCTGCGTAAACCTGTATCCCGGAGAAAAATGGCAGGGAAGGGAGCAGCCCGGAGCTGACCCGAACGGCAGGAATGCCGTCACCGCAGAACAGCCTTTGGGCACTACCCTGCGGGGTCGGTATGCTAGCATATGCACCCCGCTAAACACTCATTCCTGCGACGTGAAGCGTTCTCAGGATGACCATGAATTGTTCGAGAGTTCTGTCGATGACCAATCCTGCCCTGATTGAAGAGCTGAAGACCCTGGTTGAGCCTGGCAAGGTGCTGACCGATGCCGACTCCCTGAATGCTTACGGTAAGGATTGGACCAAGCATTTCGCCCCCGCTCCGACCGCCATCGTGTTCCCCAAGACCACCGAGCAGGTCCAGGCCATTGTCCTGTGGGCCAACAAACACAAGGTCGCGCTGGTGCCTTCCGGCGGTCGCACCGGCCTTTCCGCCGCAGCGGTAGCGGCCAATGGCGAAGTGGTCGTGTCGTTCGACTACATGAACCAGATCCTCGACGTGAACCTCACTGACCGCACCGCCGTTTGTCAGCCGGGCGTGGTTACCGAGCACCTGCAGAACGTGGCCGAAGAAAACGGCCTGTACTACCCGGTGGACTTCGCTTCGGCAGGATCGAGCCAGATTGGTGGCAATATCGGCACCAATGCCGGCGGGATCAAGGTGATTCGCTACGGCATGACCCGCAACTGGGTCGCTGGCATGAAGGTCGTCACCGGCAAGGGCGACGTGCTGGAACTGAACCGCGACCTGATCAAGAACGCCACCGGCTACGACATGCGCCAGCTGTTCATCGGGGCTGAAGGCACACTCGGGTTCGTGGTCGAAGCGACCATGCGCCTCGATCGTGCGCCGAAAAACCTGACCGCGATGGTCCTCGGCACCGCCGATTTCGACTCGATCATGCCGGTGCTGCACGCCTTCCAGAGCAAGCTCGACCTGACCGCCTTCGAATTCTTCTCCGACAAGGCCCTGGCCAAGGTCATGGCCCGTGGCGACGTGCCGGCGCCGTTCGAGTCCGACTGCCCGTTCTACGCGCTGCTGGAATTCGAAGCGACCACCGAAGAAGTGGCCAACCACGCCCTGGAAACCTTCGAGCACTGCGTCGAGCAGGGCTGGGTGCTGGACGGCGTGATGAGCCAGAGCGAAACCCAGCTGCAGAACCTCTGGAAGCTGCGCGAATACATCTCCGAAACCATCTCCCACTGGACGCCTTACAAGAACGACATCTCGGTCACCGTGTCGAAAGTCCCGGCGTTCCTGAAGGAAATCGACGCGATCGTCGGCGAACACTACCCGGATTTCGAAATCGTCTGGTTCGGCCACATCGGCGACGGCAACCTGCACTTGAACATCCTCAAGCCGGATAACCTGAGCAAGGACGAGTTCTTCGCCAAGTGCGCCACCGTGAACAAGTGGGTGTTCGAAACCGTCGAGAAGTACAACGGTTCGATCTCCGCCGAGCATGGCGTGGGCATGACCAAGCGGGATTACCTGACCTACAGCCGTTCGCCGGTCGAGATCGAGTACATGAAAGCGGTCAAGGCAGTGTTTGACCCGAACGGCATCATGAACCCGGGCAAGATCTTCGCGGTTTGAGCTGCAAACCTTACGCACCCTTGAAGGCAGGAGACGGTAAATGAGCTATCAGCACCAGTATGTCGACGGTACGCGCATTCATTTCCCGTTGGGGAAAGTCGTGTGCATCGGCCGCAACTACGCCGAACACGCCAAGGAACTGGATAACCCGGTGCCGACCGAGCCACTGCTGTTCATCAAGCCGGGCAGTTGCGTGGTGCCGCTGGAAGGTGGTTTCAGCATTCCCACCGAGCGCGGCTCGGTGCACTACGAAGCGGAAATCGCGGTGTTGATCGGCAAGCCGTTGTCGACCAGACCGAGCCGTGAAGAAGTGCTCGACGCCATCTCCGGCTTCGCCCCGGCCCTGGACCTGACCCTGCGCGACAAGCAGGCCGAGCTGAAATCCAAGGGCCTGCCGTGGGAAATCGCCAAGTCCTTCGACGGTGCGGCGGTGATTGCTCCGTTCGTGTCCGGCAGCACCTTTGCCGACCTGACCGACATCGGCATCCGCCTGACCATCAACGGCGAAGTGCGCCAGGACGGCAACAGCAGCGCAATGCTCAACCCGATCGTGCCGATGATCCAGCACATGGCCGGCTGTTTCTCGTTGCAGGCCGGGGATGTGATCCTCACCGGCACACCTGTGGGCGTCGGTCCGCTGAATGTCGGTGACGAGATCGTCCTGGAACTGCCGGGCGCCAGCCGCTTCACCAGCAGCGTTCGTTAGTTCGCCGCTGTACCCTGTTGTGGGAGCGGGCTTGCTCGCGAAAGCGGTGTGTCAGACAACACTTTTGTCGACTGTCACGCCCTCTTCGCGAGCAAGCCCGCTCCCACATTGGTTTTGTTGTGGTCTGTAGATGGCTCACCCTGTCATTTCCCGTTTTTTTCACATCCTGTCTGGATAATTTCAGGGCTTTCGGCCTCTGAACCGGCCCCAAACTGTGCTATTACCCCTAGCCTGAATTTCTGGAACGCATTCCCCAATGGCCACTCCTCCGCTATCCACGCTTAATCCTGCCCGCCGCTCACGCTTCGCCCTGCGTTGGCACACCTGGCTCTTGTTGGTGGCCGTTGTCGCCTACGGCGTTGCATTTGCCATGCACTGGGATTCGCGGGGCGTGCTCTGGGTGAAAGAGCAATTCAAAAGCCCGGACGAGCGTCAGGCCAGTATCTGGCTGCCGGACTATCACGCGGTGATCGATGCCAAGCCGTTGCCGGGCATGGAGAAGGACGAAGCATCGGACGTGGCCTATGACCCTCAGACCAAGACCCTGTTTTCGGTCATGGGCAAGAACCCGTTCCTGGTCGAGTTGAACCTGCAGGGTGATGTGCTGCGCAAAATGCCATTGGTTGGCTGGAGCAACCCTGAGGGCGTCACCGTGCTGGGCGACGGCCGATTGGCCATTGTCGATGAGCGCGAGCATCTGATCGCTATCGTCAAGGTCGATGCCGACACCCGCGAACTGAACATCGCCGACTTCCCGAAATACGACCTCGGCCCTTCCAAAGACCAGAACAAAGCCTTTGAGGCTGTTATCTGGGATCCGCGCAATCAGCAACTGGTGCTGGGTGAAGAGCGCCCGCCGGCATTATTTGCCTGGAAGGGTGACGGTAAGGTCCTGACCGGCGACAAGCTGAAGCTGGCCAGCCATGCACTGGACATGCGCAACCTGTCGGCGCTGGCCATCGATCCGCGGACCGGCCACATGCTGGCGCTGTCCGCCGACTCGCACCTGTTGCTGGAGCTGGACAAGAAGGGCGAGCAGGTCAGTTTCATCACCCTGTTGCGTGGCTTCAACGGCCTGAAAAACACCATTGCGCGCGCCGAAGGCGTAACCATGGATGAAGCGGGCACGCTGTACATGGTGAGTGAGCCGAACCTGTTTTATCGCTTCGAAAAACAGAGGTAATGCCTCTGTGTGTGCGTAAAAGGCCCGCGACCATTAAGCTTCAGTTCAGACGGGCGTGATATTTCATCCGCCTGTTTTGACCCAGAGCCCACCCGAATGCGTCGATTTGCCCGCCCCAAATCCCTGATTCTGATCCTGTCGGTGATCTTGCTGATCACCGTGGTTGCGCTCGGCCAATACCTGCGTCTGTTCGAGCGTGCCTGGTTCAATCTGCATACGCTGTGGCAGCCGGTGAGTTCCCAGACCATGGGCCTTGATCAATACCGGGTCGTGACCGAAGCGCAGGTGATCGATGGCCTGGCGGACAACGTTTCAGCGTTGACCTACGACCCGGTGCGCAAAAGCCTGTTCACCGTCACCAACAAACACAGCGAGCTGATCGAGTTGTCCCTCGACGGCAGGATTTTGCGCCGTGTGGCGCTGGTCGGTTTCGGTGATCCGGAGGCGGTGGAGTTCATCAGTGAGGACATCTATGTGGTCACTGATGAAAGCCAGCAGCGGCTGATCAAGATCCGTCTGGAGCAGGACACCACTTTTGTCGATGCGGCAGACGCCGAGCAGATGACCATTGGCGTCCACATGGGCGGCAACAAGGGTTTCGAGGGCCTGGCTTACGATTCTGTGGGCAAGCGCCTGTTTGTCGCCAAGGAGCGCAACCCGATGTTGATCTACGAGGTGCACGGATTCCCGCGTTTCAATCCTGAAGAATCCTACTCGATACACGTGATCAACGACCCCAAGCGTGATGCCGGGATGTTCGTGCGGGATCTGTCGAGCCTGCAATACGACGAGCGCAGCGGGCATTTGCTGGCGCTGTCGGATGAATCGCGGTTGATTCTGGAGCTGGATGTGAGCGGGCGTCCGCTGAGCACAATGTCATTGGGCAAGGGGCGCCAGGGCCTGCAGAAAACCGTGCCGCAAGCGGAGGGGATCGCCGTGGACGATGACGGTACGCTGTACCTCGTCAGCGAGCCGAACCTGTTCTACGTGTTCAAGAAGCCACAGCCCTGACAAACAACGCATAACCCTGTGGGAGCGGGCTTGCTCGCGAAGGCAATCTGTCAGTTGACATCTCTATTGACTGACACGGCCCCTTCGCGAGCAAGCCCGCTCCCACAGGTCATTCATCTGCCCAGAGAATTTGGGCAGTCTGGCTTATTCCGCGCGCAGGGTCTTCACACCTTCGTTGGTACCCAGCAACAACAGATCCGCCGGACGTGCCGCGAACAAACCATTGGTGACCACGCCGACGATCGCGTTGATCTGTGTCTCCAGTTCCACCGGGTTGGTGATCTGCATGTTGAACACATCGAGGATGATGTTGCCGTTGTCGGTCAGCACGCCTTCGCGGTAGACCGGGTCGCCACCGAGCTTCACCAGTTCGCGGGCCACATGGCTGCGGGCCATCGGGATGACTTCCACCGGCAGCGGGAAAGTACCGAGGACCGGCACCAGTTTGCTGGCATCGGCGATGCAGATGAACGTCTTGGCCACGGCCGCCACGATCTTCTCGCGGGTCAGGGCGGCGCCGCCACCCTTGATCAGGTTCAGGTGCTCGTCGCTTTCATCGGCGCCGTCGACATAGAACTCCAGGTCGCTGACGGTATTCAGCTCGTACACCGGAATCCCGTGGCCCTTGAGGCGCGCGGCGGTGGCTTCGGAGCTGGCGACGGCGCCATCGAATGCGCCCTTGTGCTGGGCCAGGGCATCGATGAAGCAGTTGGCGGTGGAGCCGGTGCCGACCCCGACGATGCTCTTGTCGTCGAGTTTCGGAAGGATGAAGTCGACGGCGGCCTGGGCCACTGCCTGTTTGAGTTGATCCTGGTTCATGCGGGCTCCGGAGTGCCGAGGAGGGAACGAAAGGCCGGCATTATAGGCTTCGGGGCGGGGAAGGTCATTGCCCGATTGGCAGGTCAATCGTTCCTTGTAGGAGCGAGCTTGTTCGCGATGGTCGTGAACGATAACGCGTGAAAATAGATGTGCAGCGGTGCCATTGCGTTTTTCGCGAGCAAGCTCGCTCCTACAACAGGTGGTCGTGTAACTGAAAGCCGGGTTAGACTCCTTGGTCCCGCCCAACCCGCTCAGTGATGCTTTCCGATGCTTGAACAGTACGTCAAAAAGATCCTCACCTCGCGCGTTTATGACGTTGCCGTAGAAACCCCGCTGCAGTCTGCCCGCCAGCTTTCCGAGCGGCTGGGCAACAGCATTTGGCTCAAGCGCGAAGACTTGCAGCCGGTGTTCTCCTTCAAGATTCGCGGCGCCTACAACAAGTTGACCCAGTTGAGCGACGAGGAGCGCGCCCGCGGCGTAGTGACGGCTTCGGCGGGCAACCATGCGCAAGGCCTGGCCCTGGCGGCGAAGGTGCTGGGTGTGAAAGCGACCATCGTCATGCCAAAGACCACCCCGGAGATCAAGGTCGAAGGCGTGCGCTCGCGCGGCGGTAAAGTGGTGCTGCACGGCGATTCGTTCCCGGAAGCCCTGGCTTATTCGCTGAAACTGGTCGATGAAAAAGGCTACGTCTACATTCACCCGTACGACGATCCCCACACCATCGCCGGGCAGGGCACCGTGGCGATGGAGATTTTGCGCCAGCACCCGCAGCCACTGGATGCGATTTTCGTCCCGGTGGGCGGTGGCGGCCTGATTGCCGGCATTGCGGCGTACGTGAAGTACCTGCGCCCGGACATCAAGATCATCGGCGTCGAGCCGGATGACTCCAATTGCCTGCAAGCCGCCATGGCGGCGGGCGAGCGTGTGGTGTTGCCGACCGTGGGCATCTTCGCCGACGGGGTTGCGGTGGCTCAGATCGGTCAGCACACCTTTGACATCTGCAAGGACCATGTCGATGAAGTGATTACCGTGAGCACCGACGAAATCTGTGCCGCCATCAAGGATATCTACGACGATACCCGCTCGATCACCGAACCTGCCGGCGCTTTGGGCGTGGCCGGGATCAAGAAGTATGTCGAGCAGCGCGGTGTCAGCGGCCAGACTTTCGTCGCCATCGACTCCGGGGCCAACGTCAACTTCGACCGCCTGCGCCACGTCGCCGAGCGTGCGGAACTGGGCGAGGGCCGCGAAGCGATCATCGCCGTGACCATTCCCGAGAAGCCGGGCAGCTTCAAGGCGTTCTGCGAAGCCATCGGCAAGCGCCAGATCACCGAATTCAACTACCGCTACAACACTGGCAGCGAAGCGCACATCTTTGTCGGCGTGCAGACCCACCCGGAAAACGACCCGCGCAGCGCCCTGATCGCCAGCCTGAGCGAGCAAGGTTTCCCGGTGCTGGACTTGACCGACAATGAACTGGCCAAGTTGCACATCCGCCACATGGTCGGCGGGCGTGCGGCGCATGTGGTCGACGAAGTGATCCTGCGTTTCGAATTCCCGGAGCGTCCGGGGGCGCTTTTCAACTTCCTCAACAAGCTCGGTGGGCGCTGGAACATCTCGATGTTCCATTACCGCAACCATGGCGCGGCGGATGGCCGTGTCGTCGCGGGCCTGCAAGTGCCGCACGATGAACGCCACCTGGTGCCGGCGGCGCTGGAAGAAATCGGTTACCCGTACTGGGACGAAAGCGACAATCCGGCCTATCAGCTGTTTCTTGGCTGAGGGACTACGCTGATGGGCAGGTCATAAGGAAGTCGAGCAATGGAAACGTTAACTGCCCTGAAAGCGGCGCACATGGTGGCAACGGTTGTACTGCTGGCCTGTGCGCTGGGTCTGGGCGTCTGGGTTTTGCTTGCGCGGCGCAAGGGTGATGCAACGGCGGGAAGCCGCACCCTGCAACGGCCACGTGTATTTGTCTGGCTGTTGATGGGGCTGGCGCTGCTGAGCATGCCGTTTACCGGCTGGTGGATGGTGCACCTGGTGGGCTGGCCGTTGGGACATACCTGGTTGCTAGTCTCCAGTGTGCTGTACACCGTGGCGGCACTGGCGTGGTTCTGGCTGCTGGTGCGGCTGAACAAGCTGCGCAAGGCGCCGGGTGGCGTGGGGAAGTTCACCTTTGCCCTGGCGTTGTTCAGTTTTGTCTGTTTTGTCGCCATTGCCGGGTTGATGGGTGCCAAACCCGTGTAGGAGCGAGCCTGCTCGCGATGGGCGTTAACGAAAACGCGGGGCGCCTGAAGCCCCGCAGCGACCTTGAGTTTTTCGCGAGCAAGCTCGCTCCTACAGTAAAGCGATATCAGTCGCGCAACGAAATCACCGGCCAGCCACGCTTCTCGGCCTCGGCCCGCAGGTTCGAATCAGGATCGACAGCGACAGGATTCGTCACCTGCTCCAGCAGCGGCAGATCATTCATCGAGTCGCTATAGAAGTAGCTGTCTTGCAGCGTAAACCCGGTTTCTTCCAGCCAGCGATTCAGCCGCGTCACCTTGCCTTCGCGGAAGCATGGAACATCGGTGCTGCGCCCGGTGTAGCGGCCGTCGAGCATTTCGCATTCGGTGGCGATCAGGGTTTCGACCCCCAGGCGCTCGGCAATCGGCCCGGTGACGAAGCGGTTGGTGGCGGTGATGATCACCAGTTTGTCGCCGGCAGCACGGTGCTTGGCCAGCAACTCGATAGCCTTGGGCAGCAGGATCGGTTCGATGCAGTCGCGCATGTAGTCGCTGTGCCACTGATCCAGCGTAGCCATTTCGGTGCGCCCGAGGACTTCCAGGCAGAAGTTCAGGTAAGCGGCGTTATCCAGTTTGCCGGCCAGGTAATCCTGGTAGAACTCATCGTTGCGTGCCTTGTAGGCGACGGCGTCGAGAAAGCCGCGCTCGCACAGGTAATCGCCCCAAGCGTGATCGCTGTCACCGCCCAGGAGGGTGTTGTCCAAATCGAATAAAGCCAGGCGCATTGCAGTTACCCGCTGAAAAGTCAGTAAAAAGGCGACAAGAATACGGTCTTTTCACAAGAGTGCACATAAGGTAGGAACCTTCGTTGCCGCCTTAACAACCTTTGTGGAACAATGCGGCGACATGCGTTTGCGAGGTTGTTGCCGTGATCGACCCCGATGGTTTTCGCCCCAATGTCGGGATCATTCTGACGAATGACGCCGGCCAGGTGCTATGGGCTCGCCGAATCAATCAAGATGCCTGGCAGTTTCCGCAGGGTGGAATCAACCCCGAAGAGACGCCGGAAGACGCCTTGTACCGCGAGCTGAACGAAGAAGTAGGCCTGGAGCGCGAAGATGTTGAAATTCTCGCCTGCACCCGGGGCTGGTTGCGCTATCGTTTGCCGCAACGTCTGGTACGTACCCACAGCCAACCGCTGTGCATCGGCCAGAAACAGAAATGGTTTCTCCTGCGCCTGGTCTCCAACGAGCAGCGGGTGCGGATGGATTTGACCGGTAAACCGGAATTCGATGGCTGGCGCTGGGTCAGCTATTGGTATCCGTTGGGCCAGGTGGTGACATTCAAGCGCGAGGTGTATCGACGCGCTCTCAAAGAGCTTGCCCCGCGCCTTTTAGCGCGCGACTGACGACGGAGTTCGACCCCGAGCCATGCTCAATACGCTGCGCAAGATCGTCCAGGAAGTTAACTCCGCCAAGGATCTCAAGGCGGCGTTGGGGATTATTGTGTTGCGCGTCAAAGAGGCCATGGGCAGCCAGGTCTGCTCGGTCTACCTGCTTGACCCCGAGACCAACCGCTTCGTGCTGATGGCCACCGAGGGCTTGAACAAGCGCTCGATCGGCAAAGTCAGCATGGCACCCAACGAAGGTCTGGTTGGCCTGGTCGGTACGCGCGAAGAACCCCTGAACCTCGAAAACGCTGCGGACCACCCGCGCTACCGCTACTTCGCCGAGACCGGTGAAGAGCGCTTCGCCTCATTCCTCGGGGCGCCGATCATTCACCACCGCCGCGTTGTCGGCGTGTTGGTCATTCAGCAAAAAGAACGTCGTCAGTTCGATGAAGGTGAAGAAGCCTTCCTCGTGACCATGAGCGCGCAGCTCGCCGGCGTTATCGCCCACGCCGAAGCCACCGGTTCGATCCGTGGCCTCGGTCGTCAGGGCAAAGGCATCCAGGAGGCCAAGTTCGTTGGCGTACCGGGTTCGCCGGGTGCGGCAGTGGGTACGGCGGTGGTCATGCTGCCACCGGCCGACCTGGACGTGGTGCCGGACAAGACCATCACCGACATCGACGCCGAACTCGGGCTGTTCAAGACCGCCATCGAAGGCGTGCGCGCCGACATGCGCGCGTTGTCGGCCAAGCTCGCCACGCAGTTGCGCCCGGAAGAACGGGCCCTGTTCGACGTCTACCTGATGATGCTCGACGATGCCGCGCTGGGCAGCGAAGTCACCACCGTGATCAAGACCGGTCAGTGGGCCCAGGGCGCGTTGCGCCAGGTGGTCACCGATCACGTCAACCGTTTCGAGTTGATGGACGACGCCTACCTGCGTGAGCGCGCTTCGGACGTCAAGGACCTCGGCCGGCGCCTGCTGGCTTATTTGCAGGAAGAGCGCCAGCAAACCCTGGTCTACCCCGACAACACCATTCTGGTCAGCGAAGAGCTGACGCCGGCAATGCTCGGCGAGGTGCCGGAAGGCAAGCTGGCCGGCCTGGTGTCGGTGCTCGGTTCCGGTAACTCCCACGTCGCGATTCTCGCCCGCGCCATGGGCATCCCGACCGTGATGGGCCTGGTCGACCTGCCGTACTCCAAGGTCGACGGCATCCAGATGATTGTCGACGGCTACCACGGCGAGGTCTACACCAACCCGAGTGACGTGCTGCGCAAGCAGTTCGCCGAAGTGGTCGAGGAAGAGAAGCAACTGGCCCTCGGGCTGGATGCACTGCGTGATCTGCCGTGTATCACGGTCGATGGCCACCGCATGCCGCTGTGGGTCAACACCGGCCTGCTGGCGGACGTGGCGCGGGCGCAGAAGCGCGGTGCCGAAGGCGTGGGCCTGTACCGCACCGAAGTGCCGTTCATGATCAACCAGCGTTTCCCGAGCGAAAAGGAACAACTGGCGATCTACCGCGAACAACTGGCCGCGTTCCACCCGCAACCGGTGACCATGCGCACCCTGGACATCGGTGGCGACAAGTCACTGTCGTACTTCCCGATCAAGGAAGACAACCCGTTCCTCGGCTGGCGCGGCATTCGCGTTACCCTCGACCACCCGGAAATCTTCCTGGTGCAGACCCGTGCCATGCTCAAGGCCAGCGAAGGCTTGAACAACCTGCGCATTCTGCTGCCGATGATCTCCGGCATTCATGAACTGGAAGAAGCGCTGCACCTGATCCACCGCGCCTGGGGCGAAGTGCGCGACGAAGGCTGTGACGTGCCGATGCCGCCGATTGGCGTGATGATCGAGATCCCCGCGGCGGTGTACCAGACCAAGGAGCTGGCGCGGCAGGTGGACTTCCTGTCGGTCGGCTCCAACGACCTGACCCAATACCTGTTGGCCGTGGACCGCAACAACCCGCGGGTTGCCGATCTTTACGACTACCTGCACCCGGCGGTGCTTCAGGCATTGCAGAACGTCGTGCGTGACGCCCATGCCGAAGGCAAACCGGTGAGCATCTGCGGTGAAATGGCCGGTGACCCGGCGGCGGCCGTGCTGTTGATGGCGATGGGTTTCGACAGCCTGTCGATGAACGCCACCAACTTGCCGAAGGTGAAGTGGATGCTGCGCCAGATCAACCTGAGCAAGGCCAAGGAATTACTGGCCGAGCTGATGACCATCGACAACCCGCAGGTTATCCACAGCTCGCTGCAACTGGCGCTGAAGAACCTCGGGTTGGCGCGGATGATCAATCCGGCGGCGATCAAGCCCCTCTGAGCTTGTAGCGGCCTCTTCGCGAGCAAGCCCGCTCCCACACTGGATTTGTGAACGACGCAAATCCCCTGTGGGAGCGGGCTTGCTCGCGAAAGGGCCCGAACGAACAGCGCAAAACTAAATTCTGATCTCCACTTCCCCAAGATGCCCGCCATACGGCCCGAAACTGCGTTCCACGATATGCCGCGTGCCATCCGCCTGCACAATCAACGCCGTACTCGCCCGTGTCCCATAACTCTGGCTGGCAATGAACACGCTCGACAGCAGCGTCTCGGTCGCCAACCCCACTCCCGTGTCCGGCAACTCGGCAAATGGCGCGGTCTGCGCATCGCTCAATAGCGCCAGCAGTGCCTGAGGCTGCGGATCATCCAGCACCTCGCTCAACGCCGCTTTGGCCTTGAGCAGTTTCGGCCAGGGTGTATCCAGCCCGGCATTGGATAACCCGTAGACCCCCGAGGCCAGCATGACGGCTTCCGATTCCCGTTGATTGAAGTGCCAGAGCTCATGGGGATTGCCGACCAGCAGGTTAAAGCCACCATATTCCAGCGAACGGTCGACAACGTCGGCTAAATAGTCGTCAATTGGCATTTCCCCGGTGAGAAATCGCGCGACCAGCTCCCCACGAGACTTGCGCCCTGGCGGTCGATGGGGGTCGCGAATGTTGGTCAGCGCGGCAAAGCGTCCGTTGGCACCGACACCGAGCCAGGTGCCACCGGCCTCCAGGTCGCGTCCGGCGTATACCTGGGGTGCTTCGGGCCATGGCGCCAGTGGGAGGCTGGGGCGGGCGTAGAATTCATCGCGATTGGCCGCCACGACCAGCGGCTGGGCATGGCCCGGGCGCCAGGCAAAAACAATCAGGCACATAAGGGAGTCCTTGTGTGTTTTTTGCCCACTCTACGCAGACATCGCTCATCGATCCATCGCCTTGCACAGTGGAGCTTGAGGCTATGCATCCGTTACCATGCCGCTCCGGTTTTGGGGATGCGGGCGGGACAACCATGGAATTTCTGCTCTATCTGGCGCTCGGCGCCTGTGCAGGTGTGCTCGCCGGGCTGTTTGGCGTGGGTGGCGGGATCATCATCGTCCCGGTGCTGGTGTTCAGCTTCAAGGCCCAAGGCTTCGATCCATCGATCCTCACGCACCTGGCGGTGGGGACGTCCCTGGCGACGATCATCTTTACCTCGGTCAACGCGGTACGCGAACATCACCGCCGTGGCGCCGTGCGTTGGCCGATTTTCATGTGGATGACCGTCGGCATTCTGATCGGTGCCGGGTTCGGCGCCTTGACGGCGGAAGCGATTTCCGGCCCCAACCTGCAGAAACTCATTGGTGTATTTGCCCTGGTGATCGCCGCTCAATTGGCACTGGAGGTCAAACCCAAGGCCAGCCGAACCGTGCCGGGCAAACTCGGTCTGACCGTGGCCGGCAGCGTGATTGGCTGGGCCTCGGCGATTTTCGGCATTGGCGGCGGTTCGTTGACCGTGCCATTCCTGACCTGGCGCAGCGTACCGATGCAGCAAGCCGTGGCCACTTCATCGGCCTGCGGGCTGCCGATTGCCCTGGCCAGTGCATTAAGTTTCATGATTCTGGGCTGGCACGATCCGTTGCTTCCGGCCCATAGTCTCGGTTTTGTTTATTTGCCGGCGCTGCTGGGCATTGCCCTGACCAGCATGGTGTTCGCCCGTTTGGGCGCGCGACTGGCCCACAGGTTGTCGCCGAGGTTGCTGAAAAGGCTGTTTGCCGCTTTGCTGTTCTGCGTCGGTCTGAACTTTCTAGTCTGAAGCATCTGCTCTGACGCACAGCGCAATCCTGGCTTAATCCTGAGGTGGCAGCGTCGCCCGGGAATTTTTAAGATTTGAACTCTAACGAGGAGTCGCAATGCTGCCTTACCCGCAGATCGACCCGGTGGCCCTGGCCATCGGTCCGCTGAAAATCCACTGGTACGGCCTGATGTACCTGATCGGCATCGGCGGCGCGTGGCTGCTGGCCTCCCGCCGGTTGAACCGCTTCGACCCGACCTGGACCAAGGAGAAGCTCTCCGACATGGTGTTCTGGATGTCGATGGGGGTGATCGTCGGCGGACGCCTGGGTTATGTGCTGTTCTACGACCTGAGCGCTTATCTGGCCAACCCGACGCTGATTTTCGAAGTGTGGAAGGGTGGCATGTCGTTCCATGGCGGTTTCATCGGCGTGATGCTGGCGGCGTTGTGGTTCGGCAAAAAGAACAACAAGTCGTTCTTCCAGCTGATGGACTTCGTTGCGCCGATGGTGCCGATTGGCCTGGGGGCCGGGCGTATCGGCAACTTCATCAACGCCGAGTTGTGGGGCAAGGCAACCGATGTGCCGTGGGCGATGGTCTTTCCGACCGATCCGGCGCAACTGGCGCGTCACCCCTCGCAGCTGTACCAGTTCGCCCTCGAAGGCGTGGCGCTGTTCCTGATCCTCTGGCTGTTCTCGCGCAAGCCGCGGCCGACCATGGCGGTATCGGGCATGTTCGCGCTGTTCTATGGCATCTTCCGTTTCATCGTCGAGTTCGTCCGCGTACCGGACGCGCAACTGGGCTATCTGGCCTGGAACTGGCTGACCATGGGCCAGGTGCTGTGCCTGCCAATGATCGTCGGCGGCCTGGTCCTGATCTGGCTGGCGTATCACCGCGCCCCGGCAACGCCAGCGGCAGCCGTATAAAATTCGAACCCCGCAGCGATGGCTGCGGGTTCAAGGACACAGGTAACTCATGAAGCAATATCTCGAACTGGTCGCCCACGTCATCAAGAACGGCACCAAACAGGCCAACCGTACCGGCGTGAACACCATCAGTTTTCCCGGCGCGATGCTGCGTTACGACCTGCAGGAAGGTTTTCCGGCGATCACCACGCGTAAGATGGCCTTCAAATCGGCCATCGGCGAAATGTGCGGATTCCTCCGTGGCGTGAACAACGCTGCCGAATTCCGCGCCCTGGGCTGCAAGGTCTGGGACCAGAACGCCAACGAAAACGCCCAGTGGCTGGCCAACCCGTTCCGCCAGGGCGAAGACGACCTTGGCGAAATCTACGGCGTGCAATGGCGCAAATGGCCGGCATACAAGCAGATTCCGCTCAGCAACCCGGCCGCCATCGAGCAGACCCTCAAGCAAGGCTACCGCCAGATTGCCGAAGGCGAAGAAAACGGCCAGGCCTATGTGGTGCTGTACAAGGCCATCGACCAGGTTCGCCAGTGCGTCGACACCATCATCAAGGACCCGGGCAGCCGTCGCATCCTGTTCCACGGCTGGAACTGCGCCCAGCTTGATGAAATGGCCTTGCCGCCGTGCCACCTGCTGTACCAGTTCCACCCGAATGTCGAGACCAGGGAGATCTCCTTGACCCTCTACATCCGCTCCAACGACCTGGGCCTGGGCACGCCGTTCAACCTCACCGAAGGCGCCGCGCTGCTGAGCCTGATCGGTCGCCTGACCGGCTACACGCCACGCTGGTTCACCTATTTCATCGGTGATGCGCACGTCTACGAAAATCACCTGGACATGCTCAACGAACAGCTCAAGCGTGAACCGTTCCCGATGCCGAAACTGGTAATTTCCGACCGTGTGCCGGAGTTTGCCAAGACAGGCGTTTACCAGCCGGAGTGGCTGGAACTGGTCGAACCGGGCGACTTCTCACTGGAAGGCTACGAGCACCACGCGCCAATGACCGCACCGATGGCGGTCTAAAGCTTACGCATCCCTCTGTAGGAGCGAGCTTGCTCGCGATGTACGTGAACGATGACGCGTTTTATCTGAAAACATGCGTCGTCCTTGAGTTCATCGCGAGCAAGCTCGCTCCTACAGGGGATCGTGTTAGTGGCCGTGACTGCGGCCGACATGTGAATGCTCAGCCTCTGTCGCCACAACCCCGCCGCTCACTTCCAGCCGCTGCAAAATCCCGCATTGATCGACACCCGGCCTCTCGCTGCAGCGTTGGCGCAGGTCGAGCAGTTGTGCCTGCAAGGCCAGCAGGCCGTCGATCCGCGCCTTGACGTGGTGGATGTGCTCATCGATCAGTGCGTTGACGCTTTCGCACTGGTCCTGGGGACTGTCGCGAAATGCCAGCAAGCTGCGGATTTCCTCGAGGGTCATGTCGAGGGTGCGACAGTTGCGGATGAAGGTCAGGCGCTCGGCGTGGGCCTGGGTGTAGACGCGATAGTTGCCGTCACTGCGGGCCGGTTCCGGCAGAAGGTTCTCGCGCTCGTAGTAACGGATCGTCTCTACGGCGCAGTCCGTGAGTTTCGCCAATTCTCCAATCTTCATGACGACAATCTCCATAACTCCAAAATGGGTGCTTGACCCTGTAGTGGCTACAGGGTCTTTACTGGGCAACAGGCACTCTTATGGACGCAACCAATGAGCGATTCTCAGCATACCCACAAACCTGTGGCCGAACATGAAATCGGCGTTAAGCTTCGACCCTTGCCCAAGCATGACCATGGCGGTCACGGCGACGCTTGCTGTTCATCAAGAACGGCAGCGCCTGCGCGGGTCACGCTGAGCGAATCGCCGACGGCGGGTGCCCGTCTGAGCAGCTTTCGCATCGAGGCGATGGACTGCCCGACCGAGCAGACGCTGATCCAGAATAAGCTAAGCAAGCTGACAGGCGTGCAGCAACTGGAGTTCAATCTGATCAACCGGGTGCTCGGCGTGACCCACGATTTGCCAGGCACCGAGCCAATCATCGAGGCGATCAAGTCCCTGGGCATGCACGCCGAACCGCTGGAGCAGGGGGCTGAAACACCGGCCGCGAAACCCGATAGGAAACACTGGTGGCCATTGGCGTTGTCCGGTGTGGGCGCATTGCTGGCGGAAGTCATCCACTTCACCGCGACCGCGCCTGATTGGGTGGTAGCGGTCATTGCGCTGGTGTCCATCCTCAGCGGCGGTCTCGGCACCTATAAAAAGGGCTGGATCGCGCTCAAGAACCTCAATCTGAACATCAACGCACTGATGAGCATTGCCGTCACCGGCGCCGTCCTGATCGGACAATGGCCGGAAGCGGCAATGGTGATGTTCCTGTTCACCGTGGCCGAGCTGATCGAGGCTCGCTCCCTGGATCGCGCGCGCAATGCCATCGGCGGGCTGATGCAGATGGCGCCGGAGCAGGCGACGGTGTTGCAGGCCGACGGCAGTTGGGTCGAGCAGGATGTCAAAATCATCGAAATCGGTGCGCGGGTGCGTGTGCGTCCCGGCGAGCGCATTGGTCTGGACGGCGAAGTGCTGTCCGGGCGTTCGACCATCGATCAGGCGCCCATTACCGGGGAAAGCCTGCCGGTGGAGAAAACGGTCGGCGACAAAGTGTTCGCCGGCACCATCAATCAGGCCGGTTCCCTTGAGTACGCGGTCACTGCCGCTGCGGGTAATTCGACCCTGGCACGCATCATCCACGCTGTTGAACAGGCGCAAGGCGCGCGGGCGCCGACCCAGCGATTCGTCGATCAATTTTCGAAAATCTACACCCCTGCAGTGTTTGTCCTTGCGCTGGCCGTGGCGGTCATCCCACCGCTGTTCATGGGTGAGTTGTGGTTCGACTGGATCTATCGGGCGCTGGTGCTGCTGGTGGTGGCGTGCCCGTGCGCACTGGTGATTTCCACGCCGGTGACCATCGTCAGCGGCCTCGCGGCGGCGGCGCGCAAAGGGATCCTGGTCAAGGGCGGCGTCTATCTGGAGGGTGGTTACAAGCTTGACTACCTGGCCCTGGACAAGACCGGCACCATCACCCACGGCAAGCCGGTGCAGACCGATTACCTGTCGCTGGACCCGACCGCCGATGCATCGGCGCCAGCCATTGCCGCCGCGCTCGCCGGGCGTTCGGATCACCCGGTTTCCCTGGCCATCGCCAAAGCGGCTGTGGATAACCACAGCACGACGCTGATTGTGGATAACTTCGAAGCCCTGGGCGGGCGCGGTGTGCGCGGCGAGATCAACGGCCAGCTCTACCACTTGGGCAACCATCGTCTGGTGGAGGATCTGGGCCTGTGTTCGCCGGCGCTGGAAGAAAAACTGTTTGCCCTGGAAAAGCAGGGCAAGTCGGTGGTGCTGCTGCTTGATTCGTCCGGTCCTTTGGCACTGTTCGCTGTCGCCGATACGGTAAAGGCCTCCAGTCGCGAAGCCATCGAGCAACTGCATGACCTGGGCATCAAAACCCTGATGCTCACCGGCGACAACGTCCACACCGCGCAAGCCATTGCCGCGCAGGTCGGCATCGATGAAGCCAGGGGCGACCTGTTGCCGGGGGACAAATTGCAGTCTATCGAGGCCCTTTATGCCCAGGGGCACCGGGTCGGCATGGTTGGCGACGGCATCAACGACGCGCCTGCGCTGGCGCGTTCCGAGATCGGTTTCGCCATGGCCGCCGCAGGCACCGATACCGCGATTGAAACCGCCGATGTCGCCCTGATGGACGACGATCTGCGCAAGATCCCGGCATTCATTCGCCTGTCGCGGCAGACGTCGAGCATCCTCAAACAGAACATCGCCCTGGCGTTGGTCATCAAGGCGATCTTTCTTGGGGTAACCTTCGCCGGGGTCGCTACCATGTGGATGGCAGTGTTCGCCGACATGGGCGTGAGTTTGCTGGTGGTGTTCAACGGTTTGCGCCTGCTGCGCAATAAAGGATGAGGGACGGTTGTGCTGAGTGCCGAGCTGAAGGCGTTTTACATGGTGGCCCGCCTGGGCAGCATTACCCAGGCTGCCAAAAAGCTTGGCCTGAGCCAGCCGACGGTGACGACGCAGATCCGCAACCTCGAAAGCCAGTATGCAGTCGAGCTGTTCTACCGTGGCGGTCGGCGTCTCAGCGTCAGCGAGGAGGGGGCGCGACTGCTGCCGATGGTCAAGGTGCTGATGCAGCAGGAAGCCGACATCGAGTTTTTCCTGCGTAACTGCGGCCAGGTCCAGGGCACTTTGCGCATTGCCGCCACGGCGCCGTATTACATCCTCGACCTGGTGAAAACCTTTCGCGAGCGTTTGCCGCAGGTGGAGGTGTCGGTGGAAATCGGCAATTCCCAGCAAGTGCTCGAAGCGCTGGAAGAGTACCGGGTCGATGTTGCGGCATCGTCGCAGCTGCTCGATGACGCGCGCTTGATTCGCCGGGTGCTCGGCAGCGATCCGCTGGTGCTGGCGGTGCATCGCAATCATCCACTGGCGGTTCATGATCACGTACCACTTGGCGCCTTGGCCGGGCATACCCTGCTGATGCGCGAACCGGGCTCGACCACTCGACGCCTGACCGAAGAGTTGCTGGCCAGCGCCGGAGTGAGTTTCGGGCCGCTGCTGGAGATCGGCAGCCGCGAATCGATCCGCGAAGCAGTGCTGCGCAACATCGGCATCAGCATCATCGCCCGCCAGGAAGTCCCCCATGATCCGCAACTGCGGGTGCTGACCATCGAAAATGCACCGCAGATCCCCGAATACCTGTATTGCCTCAAGGAACGCAAAAGCGCGCGGTTGCCGGCGGCGTTTCTCGGGTTGGCGCAGGAAATGGCGCCGGCTTGATTTTTGTGCTGCCAGTGATGACCTCTTCGCGAGCAAGCCCGCTCCCACAGTTGACTGCAATCCCAGTGGGAGCGGGCTTGCTCGCGAAGGCGTCAGTCCAGTCAGCGCCTGCTGTGAAGGCATAACCAAAAATCCCGAATACCACTATCGGCAGTTTTTGCCTTACTGCCACATGACGGACTCATTACAACCCTAGGATGGCCTTCATCTGCCAGATGAGGTCCGTCCATGAACAACTCGATCGCAACTGCCCTGACCAACCCCGGCGCCCCGATGAAGGTGCGTGGCATACAGAAACGTTTTGGCGCTTTCACCGCGCTGGATAACGTTTCACTCGACGTGGCGGCCGGTGAGCTGGTGTGTCTGCTGGGGCCGTCGGGCTGTGGCAAGACCACCTTGCTGCGCTGCATCGCCGGCCTGGAAAAACAGGACAGCGGCGAGTTGTACCTGGGGGATCGCGACGTTTCCCTCCTGGCTCCCCAGGCGCGGGACTACGGCATTCTGTTCCAGTCCTACGCGTTGTTCCCCAATCTCACCGTCGAAGCGAACATTGCCTACGGCCTCGCCGGCAATGGTCGCGACCAGATTCGCCAGCGTGTCGGTCAGATGCTGGAACTGGTCGGCCTGGGCGGCAGCGAGAAAAAGTATCCCGGTCAGTTGTCCGGTGGCCAGCAGCAACGGGTTGCACTGGCCCGCGCGCTGGCCCCGGCACCTTCGCTGCTGCTGCTCGACGAGCCGATGTCGGCCCTCGATGCCCGGGTGCGTGAGCATCTGTGTACCGAACTGCGCCAGCTGCAACGCAACCTCGGCATCACCACCTTGATGGTGACCCACAATCAGGACGAGGCCATGCTGATGGCCGACCGTATCGCCGTGATGAACAACGGCAAGGTCGAGCAGTACGCCACGCCGCAGGAAATCTACAACCGCCCGGCCACGCCGTTCGTGGCGGAGTTCGTCGGCCAGGGCAACTGGTTGCCGTTCCAGCGCAGCAGCGACAGCCACGCCCAGGTCGGCGGGATGAACATGCGCCTGGCCGAAGGCAGCGCCAAGACCGCCTCGGGCCGCTTGTTCTGCCGCCCCGAAGCGATCAACGTCAATCCGCTGGTGCACGAGGAAAACCTGTTCCCGGCCAAGGTTCGCGAGATCACCTTCCTCGGCAACCGCTGCCGCATGAGCTTCGAGCTCGATCATTTGCCGGGCCATGCGCTATTGGCGGAACTGGCACCGGAAGCCATGCCGCGCCTTGGCGCCCGGCAGATCATGGTCGCCTTGCCGCCGCGCAGCCTGCAGGTGTTTGCCTGATGAGCGCGAACATTGCGCTGCCGCTGCCACACAAGCAGGTTCGGCAGACTTCCCGTGCCGAGATCGGTGACCGGCTGTTCGTGGTCGGCGGCAAAGTGCTTCTGCTGGTGCTGTTGAGCGTTGCCGTATTGATGCCGTTGCTGGCGATCTTCTGGCGTGGTTTCAGCGCTGAAGCCGGGCAGGGTGGTGGTTGGGTTGCAGCGAAAGAACTGGTGACCAGCGAGAACTTCCACTGGTTGCTCGGCAACAGTCTGAAGGTTTCCCTCAGCGTCGCGACGATTGTCTTACCCCTGGCTTATCTGTTTGCCTACGCGCTGCAACGCACCCTGATTGCAGGTAAAGGTATCTGGCGTGGCATTTCCCTGCTGCCATTGATGGCACCGTCGATGCTGCCCGGGATTGCGCTGGTTTACCTGTTCGGCAACCAGGGCATGCTGCGTGGCCTGCTCTCGGACAACATCTACGGCTTCTGGGGCATTGTTCTGGGTGAGGTGATCTACACCTTCCCGCACGCCTTGATGATTCTTCTGTCGGCCTTGTCCCTGGCTGATGCGCGATTGTTCGATGCGGCTTCAAGCATGGGCGCCAGTCCGGCGAAAGCGTTCCGCAGCATCACCTGGCCGGCGACCCGTCAGGCGGTTTTCGCAGCGTTCTGCCTGGTGTTCACCCTGACCATCACTGATTTCGGGGTTCCGGTGGTGGTCGGCGGCGACTATCAGGTGCTGGCACTGGAAGCCTATAAAGCCGTGGTCGGCCAACAGCAATTCGGCCGCGGTGCCCTGATCGGCATGGTGTTGTTGCTGCCGGCGCTGTTCAGCTTTGGCGTCGATGCCTGGTTGCGTCGGCGTCACGGCGACTCCATGAGCGGTCGTGCCCAGGTGTTCAAGCCTGCGCCATCGAAACTGCGCGACGCTTGCTACCTGGCCATCGTCCTGTTGATCAGTGCTGCGTTGCTGCTGGTGTTCGGCATGGCGGTGTTCTCGTCCCTGGTGAAATTCTGGCCGTACAACCTGTCGCTGTCGCTCAACCACTACCAGTTCAATGAAACCGCCGGCGGTGGCTGGCTGGCCTACGGCAACAGCTTGAAGATGGCTTTGGGCACGGCGTTGATCGGCAGCCTGCTGATTTTCACCGGCGCCTACCTGATGGAAAAAACCAGGGGGCAGCGCGGCCTGAACCTGACCTTGCGCATGCTCAGCTTCGTACCGATGGCGGTGCCGGGCCTGGTGTTGGGGTTGGGTTACGTCTTCTTCTTCAACCTCACCGGCAACCCGCTGCACGTGCTGTACGGGACCATGACCCTGCTGATCGTCTGCACCATTGCGCACTATTTGACCACCGCGCAAATGACCGCCACCACCGCGTTGCGTCAACTCGATGCCGAGTTCGAAGCCGCCGCGTTGTCGCTCAAGGCGCCGCTGTACCGCCATTACCTGCGCGTCACCGTTCCGATCTGCCTGCCGGCTTTGCTGGACATCGTGCGCTACCTGTTCGTCTCGGCCATGACCACCGTCTCGGCGGCGATCTTCCTCTACAGCCCCGACACCATCCTCGCGGCGGTGGCGGTGCTGAACATGGACGACGCCGGCAACGTCGGCGGCGCGGCGGCGATGTCGACCCTGATTCTGTTCACCTCGGCGGGCGTGTCCCTGCTGCTGGCCGGGGCCTCGCGCGGTTTGCTGCGCCGCTCCCAGGCCTGGCGGCAGACCGCGCCCGGTCATTGATTCACACCCTCAACTCAAATACAGGAAAAGATCATGTTCAAGCCTATGGCCCTGGCCGCCGCTGTCCTCACCGCTTTCAGCCTGAACGCCTTTGCGGCGAAAACCGAGTTGACGGTGTACACCGCCCTCGAAGCCGAACAGCTGAAAACCTATAAAGAAGCTTTCGAAAAGGCCAACCCGGACGTCGAAATCAAATGGGTGCGTGATTCCACCGGCATCATCACGGCCAAGTTGCTTGCCGAAAAAGCCCGCCCGCAGGCTGACGCCGTGTGGGGCCTGGCGGCTTCCAGCCTGGCGATCCTCGACCAGCAGGGCATGCTGCAAAGCTATGCACCCAAGGACCTTGGCAAGATCGGCGCCAACTACCGCGACGCCGCCAACCCGCCAGCCTGGGTCGGCATGGATGTCTGGGCCGCGACCATTTGCTTCAACACCGTCGAAGCCGAAAAGCAGGGCCTGACCAAGCCCGTGAGCTGGCAAGACCTGACCAAGCCTGAGTACAAAGGCAAGATCGTCATGCCGAACCCGGCATCGTCCGGCACCGGCTTCCTCGACGTCAGCGCCTGGCTTCAAACCTTCGGCGAGAAGCAGGGCTGGGCCTACATGGACGGCCTGCACCAGAACATCGGCCAGTACGTTCACTCCGGTTCCAAGCCTTGCAAACTGGCGGCTGCGGGTGAATTCCCGATCGGTATTTCCTTCGAATACCCGGCCGTTCAACTGAAACGCCAGGGTGCACCGCTGGACATCATCCTGCCGAAGGAAGGTCTGGGCTGGGAAATCGAAGCGACTGCCGTGATCAAGGGCACTGCCCACGAGGAAGCCGCGAAGAAACTGGCTGACTTCTCCGCCAGCCCGGAAGCGATGGAGTTGTACAAAGAAAACTTCGCAGTGCTTGCCCAGCCTGGTATCGCCAAGCCGCAGACCGAACTGCCAGCCGACTACGAACAGCGCCTGATCAAGAACGACTTTGCCTGGGCCTCGAAGAACCGCGACGAGATCCTGACCGAATGGCGCAAGCGTTATGATGGCAAGTCCGAGAAAGTGGCGGCCAAGTAAGATCTTTATCGGCTGAAGGGGCCTCTTCGCGGGCAAGCCCGCTCCCACAGGGAAATGCGTTCCAATGTGGGAGCGGGCTTGCTCGCGAAAGCGGTCTACCATTCACCACAAATCTCACTGATCGGGAGACTTCTGATGCACAGCCATGAACAAACCGTCGCCAAGGTCTTCGCCCTCTATGAACGCTTTGGCGACAGCGACTACATCGGCGAGCCGGTGTCGCAGATCGAGCACATGTCCCAAGCCGCCCAATGCGCGATGGCCGAAGGCTTCGACGACGAAGTCGTGCTGGCGGCGTTCTTCCACGATATCGGGCACATCTGCACCGAGGGTGCCGAGAACATGGGCGGCTACGGCGTGGTCAGCCACGAACGGCTGGGCGCCGATTATTTGCGCAAGGCCGGCTTCAGCGAACGCATGGCCCGGTTGGTGGAGTACCACGTCCAGGCCAAGCGCTATCTGACACTCAGGGAGCCCGGGTACTACGAACGCCTGAGCGAAGCCAGTCGCCGGACCCTGGAATATCAGGGGGGCGTGATGACCGAAGCCGAAGCTGATGCCTTCGAGCAGGACCCGTTGTGCAAAGTCAGTTTGCGCATGCGCCAGTGGGATGAACAGGCCAAGGAGATGCATGTGCCGGTGACGGATCTGGAGGTGTTGAAGCGCAAAGCCATCAGAGTCTTGTCTCTCGAAGCCTGCTGAAACGCCCTACAAGTAAATGAAACTGTTCGCGCAGAGAGTTCCGGCGAGACGGGCTAGCTTGATCGGCCCTTATTCAATGAGACACTCCACCATGCGTTATTTGAAAGTGACTGCCCAGGACCGCAGCGCGAACGGCAAGGCCGACACCGTCCTCCTGCATTTTTTCGAGGAGAGTAGCGGGGCAGAGGACAGGCTCATCCATAAGGCCTATGCGCTGGATATCACGGCTGATGGCAAGGTTGATTTCCAGGTCGGTGATGTGAACAACGATGGTAAGGAAAACACCAAGGACGAGCGGTTGCTCAGGTCGTTTGCCAACGCCTACTTGCAGCTCAAATGGTTCAACCGCGGCGATACCTGGGATCGCTATCTGAAGATATTCACCGAAGATTTCGCCAACGACGGTTCGCCAGACACCGTGCGCCTGCACTTTCATGAAGGCGTCGGCAAACCGTCGGATCAAACTATCGTTTACACCGCGTCCGCCTATGACACCAACAACGACGGGAAGATGGACTGGCTGATCCACTTCGATATGGATAACGACGGTGACCAGGATGCGGTGGATCAGCAGCGCGTCTCACAGCTCAGCACTGCGTATCTGCAGTTCAACTGGAGCTGACGATCAGCAAGTTCACAACTGCTGCGCCAACACCTCAACCTGCTCCTGCCGCTCCGCCTGATTCAACTTCGGATGCGGATTCAACGACGACCACTGCGGATGTGCCCGAGCCTTGTTCAAAGCCTCGGGCAGTTTGCCTTCGCGCCAGCTCTTTTCCTGAGGCGTGGCCACCTGGATGCTATCCATCGCCGCATGCCCACGGGTGTTCAGCGCTTGCAGCAATTGCCGCTGGCGCAGCGCTAACAGGCGCAGCACGTTGTCATCCACCGTGAGTTCGCGCTGGCCCTTGATCTTGCCCAGCAAGCGGCTGCCATAACTGCGTGCGGTTTGCAGGGCGCCACCGGCGATGGCGCCGGCCAGTGCAGCGGCGCCGAGTGTAATCCCGCCCACCAGCAAATCGACCCCGGCCCCGGCAGCGGCGCCTGCGGCAATTCCACCGCCGACGCGCACACCCAGTTGCTTGAGGGTTTCCGGGTTGAACAAATCATCACCCCAACGGCCATCGAGCAGCGGCAAATCACTGGCCGCGGCATCCTGTGGGCGGAAGGCGTAGAGCTTGAGCAGGGCCTCGACGCAACGCTGCTCACGCTGGCGTACGGCTTTGCGCAATTCGCTGATCGCCTGTTGTTCTTGCTCGGCCTCACTGACCACGCTACGCCGGCAAGCCGCGCAATCGATCAGCAATTCGGCAATCAGTCGCTCCGCGCTTTGCTGGCGAGCCAGACGCTGGGCTTGCTGATCGGCGATCAGGCGTTCGAGTTGCGGCCGGGCCGTTTCCAGCAACAGGGCCAGACTTTCATAGAGTCGACGCTCGCCGTCTTCCGGCGGCGCGACACTGTCGAAACGCACCAGGGCATGCAAGCCCAGCCGCGCCAGCGCTTCACGCCAGGCCGGTTCGCGGTGGTTGGCGCTGCTGACGAAGTTCAGCACCGGCAGCAAGGGTTTGCCGCAACTGGCCAACACTTCCAGCTCGTCGCGATACTTGGCCAGCACCGGCTCACGGGCGTCGATCACATAGAGACCGGCATCCGACGCCAGCAACTGGCGCAGCACCTTGGCTTCCTGTTCGAAGCGTTGCCGGGCTTCGCTGCCCTCCAGGAAACGCGCCAGGCGTGCCGGACCGTCGAGGCGTTCACCCGGGCGTTCCAGGCGTTCGAGGTAATCGAGCAGGGCGATGGCGTCTTCCAGGCCGGGGGTGTCGTAGAGGTCGAGCAGTGGCTCGCCGTCCACCGAAAGGCGGGCGCCTTCGACGTGCCGCGTGGTACTGGGACGATGGGACACTTCACCGAAACCGACGTCGCGGGTCAGGGTGCGCAACAACGAGGTTTTACCGACGTTGGTGTGACCGACCACGGCAAGTTTCAGAGGCTGCTTCCTGGTGTCAGTCATGACCCGTCTCCAGCCAGTTCATCGGTGCACAATCGGCAAACGGCAACTCAAGCTGTTGCAGCGCCATGTGCCAGTCGCCCAGGCGCTCGGCGTCCAGCGCTTCACCGGGCGGCGCCTGCAACAACCACACGCGGGTGGCGCTGGCGCTGCGGGCCAGCTCGGCAATCAAGGCCAGGCTGCCGCGATCCGGCGAGCGCCGTGGATCGCAGGCGATGGCCAGGCGTGCCGGGGGAAAGCGGCTCAGTTGTTCGAGGAGTTTGTGCCGCGATTCGCGACTGTCGAGGATCCCGGCGTTATTCACGTTTTTCGGCAACTGCGGTGGCCACGGGCGTTGGTCGTCCAGTTCGATGGCGACCAACAGCGCACCGTCGCTTTGCTGCTCGGTGACACCGTTTTCCATGCGGTGCAGTTGCGCCGGTGCCGCATCGCTGACACCGAGGCGCTCGCTGGTGGGCATCAAGCGTTCACGCAATTGCGCGTAACCGGGCAGGTTCAAATCCAGACGCAGCGCCGTTTGCCCTGTCTTCCAGCGCCACAGGCAAAACAGCGCGAGCAGCAGGCGCGGCAAAACGCCGTAGACCAGCAGTACGCCCACCAGCCAGGCGGCCCAGGCCTGGCGAGCGCTTTCGATGTTCAGTGCGGCATCGCCACTGGCGCGGATCATCTCCACGGTCGGCACACTGAAGCCAAGCAGGGCCGGCAACGCACCCAGCGCTTGAGTGACGGCGATAAAGGTGTCGGCACCGAGGATCGTGGTTTCCCAGACGAAGCCGTAGCGCCGGGTCGCCATCAACATCAGCAGGATCACCAGCGCGCTGAGCATCGCCAACAACCACAGGCTGTTGACCAGCACGCCGATGGCCCAGCGATTGAGTTTCTGCCGTTGCAGTAACAGGAGCAGGGCGGGGGCCAACTGCGCGGCTTTGGCGTCACGAGCGAGTTTTTCGCTGAGCCATAGCCACAGGCGTCCGAGGCTGGCGCCGTGTTCGCCGGCAAACACCAGCCCCAGGGCCCAACTCAGCAGCAGGACCAGATTGAGCCCGAGCAGGCTGCCCAAGGCCCAGAATACATTCACCGGGTGCAGGCCATCACCCATTGCGGCCAATGCCAGGCCGGCGCCGCTGATCACCGCCAGCACGGCCATTACGATCAGCGCCAGTCGTGCGCCTTGCAGCCAGTGTTTGAGGGCTGTAGTCAGGCCATCGCGTTCAGCCAGCCACAGGGCGCGGCGTTGAATGCGCGCCGGCAAATCGCCGCCGGCGCTGCGGGCCAGTCGGTTGGCTTCAAGGTCTTCCAGAGGGCCTGCATGTTCTTCGCGCAGGCGGATGGTCTCTGTCAGCCAGAGGGTATTGAGTTCAGTCACGCGGCATCCCGTCGCTTAAATGAGCTGTGAGCATAACCGCTGTGGCGCTTATCGGCGAAAGCGAGGCTCTGGTATCCTCGCCGGCATGACTAAATCACTCCCCCTCAGCCTGATTGCAGCCCTCGGTGAAAACCGTGTGATCGGCGTCGACAACAGCATGCCCTGGCACTTGCCGGGGGACTTCAAATATTTCAAGGCCACCACCCTCGGCAAGCCGATCATCATGGGTCGCAAGACTTGGGATTCCCTCGGTCGTCCGCTGCCGGGCCGCCTGAACATCGTGGTCAGTCGCCAGGCGGATCTGCAGCTCGAAGGCGCGGAGGTATATCCGTCGCTGGAAGCCGCCGTCGTTCGCGCCGAAGCATGGGCGAAGGAACAGGGCGTCGATGAGTTGATGCTGATTGGTGGCGCGCAGTTGTATGCGCAAGGGCTGGCGCAGGCTGACCGGTTGTACCTGACTCGCGTGGCGCTGAGCCCGGAAGGGGATGCCTGGTTTCCGGAGTTTGATTTGAACCAGTGGAAACTGGTGTCGGATGTGCCGAACCCGGCTGAGGGCGATAAGCCCGCGTACAACTTCGAAGTCTGGGAAAAAGCTTAAGAGCTTCGCGAGCAAGCCCGCTCCCACAGGGGATGTGTGTCGTTCACAGATCCAAT
Organism: Pseudomonas sp. FW305-70; assembly: GCF_058783925.1. Classification (NCBI taxonomy): domain Bacteria; kingdom Pseudomonadati; phylum Pseudomonadota; class Gammaproteobacteria; order Pseudomonadales; family Pseudomonadaceae; genus Pseudomonas; species Pseudomonas sp. FW305-70. Next base: position 103,627 of record NZ_JBYSYZ010000005.1, on the reverse strand, counting down.
GTGGGAGCGGGCTTGCTCGCGAAGGGGCCCCTCAGTCGCTTGAGGATTTAAGCCTGCGCCAACGCCGAATGCTCATCCGCATCCAGCAGCGCCTTATCGGTCTGCTGCATCACCTGACTGGTGATCGCCCCGGCCGTCATCGAACCACTCACATTCAGCGCCGTACGCCCCATATCAATCAGCGGCTCGACCGAAATCAGCAACGCCACCAGTGACACCGGCAAGCCCATCGCCGGCAGCACGATCAACGCGGCAAAGGTCGCGCCCCCACCGACACCGGCCACACCGGCCGAGCTCAGCGTCACAATCGCCACCAGCGTCGCGATCCACAGCGGGTCCAGCGGGTTGATGCCCACGGTCGGCGCCACCATCACCGCCAACATCGCCGGGTACAGACCGGCACAGCCGTTCTGGCCAATGGTCGCGCCGAACGAAGCGGCGAAACTGGCGATGGACTGCGGGATGCCCAGGCGGCTGGTCTGCGCTTCGATGCTCAACGGAATCGTCGCTGCGCTGGAACGGCTGGTGAACGCAAACGTCAGCACCGGCCAGATCTTGCGGAAGAACCGCAGTGGGTTGATCCCGGCGGCCGACACCAGCACGCCATGCACCACGAACATCAGGCCCAGGCCGATGTAGGACACCACCACGAAACTGCCGAGCTTGATGATGTCTTGCAGGTTGGAACCGGCGACCACTTTGGTCATCAGCGCCAACACGCCGTACGGGGTCAGCTTCATCACCAGGCGCACCAGGCGCATCACCCAGGCTTGCAGGGTGTCGATGGCGTTGATCACTTTCTGACCTTTCTCGGCATCATCCTTGAGCAGTTGCAGCGCCGCGACCCCCAGGAACGCAGCGAAAATCACCACGCTGATGATCGACGTCGGCTTGGCCCGCGCCAGATCGGCGAAGGGGTTTTGAGGGATGAACGACAGCAGCAGCTGCGGCACATTCAGGTCGGCAACCTTGCCGGCGTAATCGGTCTGGATGGTCTGCAGGCGCGCCATTTCCTGGGTGCCGGCCACCAGGCCTTCGGCAGTCAGGCCGAACAGGTTGGTCAGGCCGATGCCGATCAGCGCCGCAATGGCCGTGGTGAACAGTAGCGTGCCGATGGTCAGGAAGCTGATCTTGCCCAACGACGACGCGTTGTGCAGACGGGCCACGGCGCTGAGGATCGAGGCGAACACCAGCGGGATCACGATCATTTGCAGCAATTGCACATAACCATTGCCCACTAGATCGAACCAGCCGATCGAGGCTTTCAGTACCGGGTTGCCGGCACCGTAGACCGTGTGCAACGCCACACCGAACGCCACGCCCAGCACCAGCGCGAGCAGGACTTTTTTCGCCAGGCTCCAGGTGGTGTGGCGGGTTTGCGCCAGGCCGAAGAGCAGGGCGAGGAACACCAGCAGATTGAGGATCAGCGGCAGATTCATGAAGACTCCGATAAGACTTGTGCCGGTTGCACCCTTGGGCAACCGCGAACCGGCAAGCCTAACAGCTTGAAAACTAATGAATTAATATCAAAAACGTATGATATCCGTCGCTTTTGGAATAAGCGGATGTCGCTGTCAGAAATGCAACTGGCGCGAAAGGGACGCGGGCGGTCGCTGACAGACGAGGACTGTCACACTTATTTGTTAGCGTCGATCTCTTTCACATTCAGGGAGAAACGCCAATGAAGTTCGCACCGAAATTACTGGCTGCAGCACTTTGCCTGGGCCTTGCCGGCCAGGTTTTCGCAACGGATCTGAAACACTGGCCAGCCGATCAGGCCAAGGCGCTGGACGCGATGATCGCTGCCAACGCCAACAAGGGTAACTACGCGGTGTTCGACATGGACAACACCAGTTACCGCTACGACCTCGAAGAGTCGTTGCTGCCGTTCATGGAGAACAAGGGCCTGATCACCCGCGACAAGCTCGATCCCTCCCTGAAACTGATGCCGTTCAAGGACACCGCCGACCACAAGGAAAGCCTGTTCAGCTACTACTACCGCCTCTGCGAACTCGACGACATGGTTTGCTATCCATGGGTCGCCCAGGTCTTCTCCGGCTTTACCCTCAAGGAACTCAAGGGCTATGTCGACGAGATGATGGCGTCCGGCAAGCCGGTGCCGGCGACTTATTACGAAGGCGACGTGGTCAAGAAACTCGACGTCAACCCGCCGAAAATCTTCACCGGCCAGCAAGAGCTGTACAACAAGTTGATGGAGAACGGCATCGAGGTCTACGTGATGACCGCCGCCTCCGAAGAGCTGGTGCGCATGGTCGCGGCCGATCCGAAGTACGGCTACAACGTCAAACCGCAGAACGTGATTGGCGTGTCGCTGCTGCTCAAGGACCCGAAGACGGGCGAACTGACCACCGCGCGCAAGCAGATCACTGACGGCAAATATGACGAAAAGGCCAACCTCGGCCTCGAACTGACCCCGTACCTGTGGACCCCGGCGACCTGGATGGCGGGCAAACAGGCGGCGATCCTGACCTACATCGATCAGTGGAAAAAACCGGTGCTGGTGGGCGGCGATACCCCGAGCAGCGACGGCTACATGCTGTTCCACAGTGTTGACGTGGCCAAGGGCGGCATCCACCTGTGGGTCAACCGCAAGGACAAGTACATGACCCAGATCCAGGGCATGATGGCCAAGAACGCCGCGGCCCAGGCCAAGGAAGGCTTGACGGTGACTGCCGACAAGAACTGGGTGGTCGTCAAACCCGAAGAAATCCAGTAAGACCGAGTCGCTGCCTTCGCGAGCAAGCCCGCTCCCACAAAGATCTCGGGTGAAACACAGACTGTGTGAACACCGTAGATCTCCTGTGGGAGCGAGCTTGCTCGCGATGAGGCCAGTCGGTGCAATGAAAGACTCCGCTTGAACGACATCTCCTGACAGTCGCAACCTACGCATTCTTGCGTAAGGGACTACGACTACGCCAGAATCCGCCGGCTTGTGCGCCTGGGGGGCGGCTTCTATCGTTTCCGCGTCACTGAACATCAGTGATCGGGTTTGGTAGCCCGTGTTCACCTCGGCGCATTGCGCCACCCTTTGCAGGGTTCGTTTCTGTCTCTGCTCATATGGTGGCCATGCGCAGGGCATCTTCGGACGCGCCGGGTTCCTGGTGACCGGTCTACCAACCTGCGTATGGCCGCCACCCTCGTTTGGTAGCGAGGGTGATGGCTCCATTTTTCTCACCCGGAGTTCCATCAAATGTTGAAAGTTACCCCCGATCCTCCCGATTGCGACAACCTCTCTGCCCACATCAACGCCACCCCGCGTAAACCCAGCCGAACATTCGTCATCGCACCGGGCCTCGACACCGAAACCCTGTTGGCCCACGCCTGCGAATCCCTCGCCTCGGCCAATGTCATGGCCAGCGACTTCGCCGGATTGCTGGAAGGCTCTCAACGCAGCACGATGCTGGGGATCGCGCAGGTCATCATGCTGGGCGAGTTGGCGGTGAACCAGGCGCTGGATAACCTCGACCCGCAGGAATAATGGAAACGCTGTTAACTGTAGGAGCGAGCTTGCTCGCGATGGTCGTTAACGATGACGCGTTCTTTCTGGTTTAACGTGTCGTCCTTGCTTCCATCGCGAGCAAGCTCGCTCCTACAGTGGATCTGTGCAAACAAAAATGCCCCGCACTTGGCGGGGCATTTTTATGTTCGATGCTTGAGGCTTACAGCCCGTCAAGCATCGCCTTGTTACGCACAGCACCCTTGTCGGCACTGGTGGCCAGCAGGGCGTAGGCTTTCAGTGCGGTGGTCACTTTACGTGGACGCACTTCCACCGGCTTCCAGCCTTTCTTGTCCTGCTCGACCCGGCGTGCCGCCAGTTCTTCATCGCTGACCAACAGGTTGATCGAGCGGTTCGGGATGTCGATCAGCACTTTGTCGCCGTCCTGCACCAGGCCGATTGCGCCGCCGGCAGCCGCTTCAGGCGAAGCATGGCCGATGGACAGGCCCGAGGTGCCGCCGGAGAAACGGCCGTCGGTGAGCAGGGCGCAGGCTTTGCCCAGGCCTTTGGATTTCAGGTACGAGGTCGGGTAGAGCATTTCCTGCATGCCCGGGCCGCCTTTCGGACCTTCGTAGCGAATGATGACGATGTCGCCTTCCTTCACTTCGTCGGCGAGGATGCCGCGTACGGCGCTGTCCTGGCTTTCGAAGATCTTGGCGTTGCCTTCGAAGACGTGGATCGACTCGTCGACGCCAGCGGTTTTCACCACGCAGCCGTCCAGGGCGATGTTGCCGTAAAGAACAGCCAGGCCGCCCTCTTTCGAGTAAGCGTGCTCGACACTGCGGATGCAGCCGTTTTCACGGTCGTCGTCCAGGGTTTCCCAACGGGTCGACTGGCTGAACGCGGTTTGCGTCGGAATGCCCGCCGGACCGGCCTTGAAGAAGTGGTGCACGGCTTCGTCGTCGGTCTGGGTGATGTCCCACTTGGCGATGGCTTCTTCCATGCTGCGGCTGTGCACGGTCGGCAGCTGGGTGTGCAGCAGGCCGCCACGGGCCAGCGAACCGAGGATGCTGAAGATCCCGCCGGCACGGTGCACGTCTTCCATGTGGTACTTCTGGATGTTCGGCGCGACCTTGCACAGTTGCGGCACGTGACGGGACAGACGGTCGATGTCGCGCAGGTCGAAATCGATCTCGGCTTCCTGGGCAGCGGCCAGCAAGTGCAGGATGGTGTTGGTGGAACCGCCCATGGCGATGTCCAGGGTCATGGCGTTTTCGAAGGCCTGGAAGTTGGCGATGTTGCGCGGCAACACCGACTCGTCGTTCTCGCCGTAGTAACGCTTGCACAGCTCAACGATGGTACGGCCGGCCTGCAGGAACAGCTGCTCGCGGTCGCTGTGGGTGGCCAGGGTCGAACCGTTGCCCGGCAAGGCCAGGCCCAGCGCTTCAACCAGGCAGTTCATCGAGTTGGCGGTGAACATGCCGGAGCACGAACCGCAGGTCGGGCAGGCGCTGCGCTCGTACTCAGCGACTTTCTCGTCAGAAGCGCTGGAGTCGGCGGCGATCACCATGGCGTCGACCAGGTCGAGGCCGTGGGAAGCGAGTTTGGTCTTGCCGGCTTCCATCGGGCCGCCGGAGACGAAGATCACCGGGATGTTCAGGCGCAGGGACGCCATCAGCATGCCAGGGGTGATCTTGTCGCAGTTGGAAATGCACACGATCGCGTCGGCGCAGTGGGCGTTGACCATGTACTCGACGGAGTCGGCGATGATCTCGCGGCTCGGCAGCGAATAGAGCATGCCGTCGTGGCCCATGGCGATGCCGTCATCGACGGCGATGGTATTGAATTCCTTGGCCACGCCGCCAGCGCGTTCGATCTCGCGGGCGACCAGTTGCCCCAGGTCCTTGAGGTGCACGTGGCCCGGTACGAACTGGGTGAACGAGTTGGCAATGGCGATGATCGGCTTCTTGAAGTCGTCATCTTTCATCCCCGTGGCGCGCCACAGTGCGCGGGCGCCGGCCATGTTGCGGCCGTGGGTGGATGTTTTCGAGCGGTAATCAGGCATGAAGCACTCCGGGCGGCTAATCAGGTATCAAAAGGGAAGTGAGCTTCTATTGACGTCTGGAACACTCAGAAATGGCCGCGTGTCCGGAAGTTGCCGATAACTTTGCGGGATCGCCGCGCGCTTCAGCTTGAGCTCATAAACCCGCCGGGGATGACTGGCGATGAATGTTCGCGATTCTACACGGCTGGCGTCAGTTGGGAATGCCGGGAAGCATGGACTTGGCATTCACGAGACGTGCGGACTGAATCACTGTAGGAGCGAGCTCGCTCGCGATGGTCGTCAACGATAACGCTGGAAGGCTGGCACCCCGTGGCGTTCTCGCGTTCATCGCGAGCAAGCTCGCTCCTACAAGGGATACGTATTAGAGCCAAATGGCATCCCACAGCGAGTAATCACCTACATGAGCGACAAGCCCGGCGCGCAATGGGTTGGCGATGATGTATCGCGCTGCTGCTTTCAAATCCTCCTCGCGACGCAAGGCCCGGTCGAAGTAGCCCTTTTGCCATACAGGTGCACACAGACTTCGCTGCTTATTGATGTGTCGTGCACAGCGGGATTTAGTGGCTTGCATCAGTTTCGGCAGATCACCGTTATGCAGTTCCACCAGCCAGTGAAAATGGTCTGGCATCACCACCCAGGCTACAGAGGTGGCAATGCCGGTTTCCTGAGCTTTTCTGAATTCCTGCACCACCAGACGACCCATGCGCCAATCCTTGAAGATCGGTTGCCGTTCATGGGTGACTGCGGTCAGTAGATAGATGCGACCAGGCTCTGAATGACGACCGGTACGTAATTGATGGGCTTTCGGCGTGCTGGACATTCCGTTGTCCTCTTCTGAGATGTGAAGAGAAACGATAGGTATGCAATGGGTGCTTGTCGCAGTGACAGTGGTTCTGGATATGTCATGTAATGTAGGAGCGAGCTTGCTCGCGATGAATCCGAGTGCGCCGCGGGGCGCCAGACTCCCCCGCGTTATCGTTGACGACCATCGCGAGCTAGCTCGCTCCTACAGGAAGGGCGGCGATTGATCAGGGTATTAAGGCCGAGCGCCACCGCGCTGAGCAGCAGGAACGCGAGTGCCAGGGTCGTTTGCAGATCTATACCACTTAGATTGATCAATGCGCTGGTCAAGCCGCCAAAAATGAAAACCAGTGTGTTCCCGGCCGACGCCGAAGTGCCGGCGTTGTCCGCAAACACGTCCATCGCTTTGGATGTGGCAATGGGGCGGGCAATGGTCGTGCCGGCGGTGCAGATGATCATCGGCACCAATACGGTCAGGATCGAGAGTCCAAGCCTGCTTGAGATTAAAAGCATCACCACTCCCGAGAAGAAAATCAGGCCCAAGCCGACAATGATTTGAGTATTGGGTGTTATCCGGCTGGAAAGCACCCGGGCGGCGATGCCTCCAATGATATAAGCCGCGCCATAGAGCAGAAGGGTCAGGGAGAATGCGTAGGGCGACATGCGTAGCTGATCCATGAAGATCAACGGCGAAACGACGATAAAGGAAAAATGGCAGGTAAAAGCGATGGCCGCGATCAACCAATAGCCCAAGAAGCTCGCATTGCCACACACCCGACGATAGGCGTGGAAAATGTTTTGGCGTGAGGTCACGGCAGGTCGCTGGTCTTCCAGCATGAAACACGCCTTCAGAAACACGACGACGGCCAAGGCTATAAACAGGAAAAAGCTACCGGGCCAATCAAGTGCTTGCTGCAAGACACTGCCCAACAACGGCGAGACGGAAATGAATACCCCGCTGGCCGTGACCATCAGAATCCGCAGCCGATCCCGCTCCTTGCCTTCAAACAGATCCTGGACCAGCGCCTGCGACAGCACGAAGCAACCGCAGCCGATGGCCTGGAGCATCCGGAAAAACAGGAACCAGACGTATTCGGTGGTCAGGATGCACCCAGTTGCACCGACAATCGATACCGCCATACCCGCCAGTAATAGCCCTTTTCGGCCGATAACATCGGACAGGGGGCCGATCAGTAGCTGAGACAGGGAGATGCCGACAGCGAAGAGGCTGATGGACAGGGAAATATCCGCAGGCGTGGTCCGAAAGTGTTTGGCCAGAGCGGGAAAGGAAGGGAGCAAAACATCAAGGGGAAAGACGCTCAGCAGCGTCATGGTCAGCAGCAATAGAATGGCTGATGATTTTTTTGCAGTGTCTTCTGAGTGTGTCATCAGCCCATTTACTCGAACTTTGCGAGGAATCGAGGATTGGTTTGATGGCGGGCGAAGTCAATCTGCAGGGCGGTGGGAACGTTCCTGATCAGTTGTAGGAATGTTCTTGTCTGTATTGAGCGGGGCACCGCTCCCGCACTGGCTCAGCCCAGTACGGGAGCGCCAGCGTCTTAACTGTTTGGCAGCAAGCGGCAAGTAATGCTCTTGATGTAGCGGGTTTCAGCAATCGCCGGATGCACCGGATGATCCGGTCCCTGGCCGCCGCGTTCCAACATCTGGATGTTGCGGTCCAGGTGACGGGCGCTGGTCAGCAAGATGTTCTGCAGGTCGTCTTCCGGCAGGTGCATCGAGCACGATGCGCTGACCAGGATGCCGTCCTTGGTGAGCAGGCGCATGGCTTGCTCGTTCAGGCGGCGGTAGGCGCCTTCGCCGTTTTTCATGTCTTTCTTGCGTTTGATGAACGCCGGTGGGTCGGCCACGATCACGTCGAAGCGTTCTTCGCTGGCTTTCAGCTCTTTGAGGGCTTCGAACACGTCGCCTTCGATGCAGGTCATCTTGTCGGCGAAGCCGTTCAGCGCGGCGTTGCGCTCGACGCCGTCAAGGGCGAAGGCCGAGGCATCGACGCAGAACACTTCACTGGCGCCGAACGCGGCAGCCTGCACGCCCCAGCCGCCGATGTAGCTGTACAGGTCCAGCACGCGTTTGCCTTTGGCGTACGGCGCCAGGCGGGCGCGGTTCATACGGTGGTCGTAGAACCAGCCGGTTTTCTGGCCCTGGATGACCGGCGCTTCGAATTTCACGCCGTTCTCTTCCAGTGCGACCCACTCCGGCACCAGGCCGAACACGGTTTCGACGTAGCGGGTGAGGCCTTCGGCGTCACGGGCGGCGGAGTCGTTCTTGAACAGGATGCCGCTTGGCTTGAGCACTTGGGTCAGTGCCGCGATCACGTCGTCTTTATGGGCTTCCATGGTCGCCGAAGCGATCTGCACCACCAGGATGTCGCCGAAACGGTCGACCACCAGGCCTGGCAGCAGGTCGGAGTCGCCGTAGACCAGGCGATAGAACGGCTTGTCGAACAGGCGCTCGCGCAGGGACAGGGCCACGTTCAGGCGGTGCACCAGCAGCGACTTGTCCAGCGGCAGCTTGATGTCGCGCGACAGCACTCGGGCGCAGATCAGGTTGTTCGGGCTCATGGCAACGATGCCCAGCGGCTTGCCGCCGGCAGCTTCGAGGATCGCCTGGTCGCCGGCCTTGAAACCATGCAAAGGCGTAGCGGCTACATCGATTTCGTTGCTGTAGACCCACAAGTGACCGTTGCGCAGACGACGGTCGGCGTTGGCTTTGAGGCGCAGGCTAGGCAGGGACATGTCGTCGCTCCGGAAAAAAGAGCGGGAGTATAGCGTGTTGAGACCCCGGATTGGCCTGCAAGTGGACATGTGGCGAGGGTTGTCTTGCGATTTGGTATGTCGGATCCAACTTCATAAAGGTTAGAATCGCCGTCTGACCCAGAGTGTGTGCACATGTCCCAAGAGCTGACTTCCGAACAGATCCAACAAGCCCTGCAGGGCATCAGCGTACCGGCCCAGCCGCAAATCATGGTGGATTTGCAGATGGAGCAGTACATGCCCGACCCGGATCTGGAAGTCATTGCCAAGCTGATATCCCAGGATCCGGGCCTTTCCGGTTCCCTGCTGAAGATCGTCAATTCGCCGTATTACGGGCTGAGCAACAAGATTGCCTCGATCCAGCGCGCGGTGAATCTGCTGGGCAGCCGCTCGGTCATCAACCTGATCAATGCGATGTCGATCAAGGGCGAGATGAATGACGACACCATTGTCACCCTGAACCGTTTCTGGGACACCGCTCAGGACGTGGCCATGACCTGCCTGACCCTGGCCAAGCGCATCGGCGTTGAAAATGGCGATGAAGCCTATGCCCTGGGCCTGTTCCACGACTGCGGCGTGCCCTTGATGCTCCAGCGTTTCCCCGACTATATGCGGGTTCTGGAGCAGGCCTATGCCAATGCCAGCGCCGAATGCCGGGTGGTGGACACGGAGAATCAGGTGTTCAATACCAATCACTCGGTGGTCGGCTATTACACGGCCAAGTCCTGGCGTCTGCCGGAGCACGTGAGCGCGGCGATCGCCAATCACCACAATGCGTTGGCGGTATTCAGCGATGAGACTTCGCGCAACAGTTCGTTGAAGAACCTGTTGGCGATCCTGAAAATGGCCGAGCACATTTGCGCGTCGCATCGGGTGCTGGGCAATCAGGCCGAAGATCACGAGTGGAACAGCATCGCGCCGCTGGTGCTCGATTATGTCGGCCTCTCGGACTACGACTTCGAGACCCTCAAGCAGACGATCCGCGACCTCAGCACTCATCGCTGAGTGTCGGACCTTTCCAGGCCATGCGCCTGATCCGAGAGCACCATGCCTGAATTGCCAGAAGTCGAAACCACCCGTCGCGGCATCGCGCCGTACCTGGAAGGCCAGCGCGTCAGCCGGGTGATCGTGCGTGATCGCCGTCTGCGCTGGCCGATCCCCGAGGACCTCGATGTGCGCCTGTCCGGCCAGCGCATCGTATTGGTGGAGCGGCGCGCCAAGTACCTGCTGATCAACGCCGAAGTCGGCACCTTGATCAGCCATTTGGGCATGTCAGGCAACTTGCGTCTGGTGGAGGCCGGGTTGCCGGCGGCCAAGCATGAGCATGTGGACATCGAACTGGAGTCGGGCCTGGCCCTGCGTTACACCGATCCGCGGCGCTTTGGCGCCATGCTCTGGAGCCTCGATCCGCTCAATCACGAATTGCTGATCCGCCTGGGACCGGAGCCGCTGACCGACCTGTTCGACGGCGAGCGCCTGTTCCAGCAGTCCCGTGGCCGTTCGATGGCGGTCAAGCCGTTCATCATGGATAACGCGGTGGTGGTGGGCGTCGGCAATATCTATGCGACCGAAGCGTTGTTCGCCGCTGGAATCGACCCGCGCCGCGAAGCCAAGAGCATTTCCCGCGCGCGGTATTTGAAACTGGCCATCGAGATCAAGCGCATCCTGGCGGCCGCCATCGAGCGCGGCGGTACCACGTTGCGGGACTTTATCGGCGGTGACGGTCAGCCTGGTTATTTCCAGCAGGAACTGTTCGTGTACGGCCGTGGCGGCGAACACTGCAAGGTCTGTGGCACGGGGCTGCGGGAAGTGAAGCTGGGGCAGCGCGCCAGTGTTTTTTGCCCGCGTTGTCAGAGCTGATCGTGAGTTATAGCTTCAGTGAGGCTGATGACGCTTTCGCGAGCAAGCCCGCTCTCACAGGGGATTTGTGTACGGCGCAGATCCCCTGTGGGAGCGGGCTTGCTCGCGAAGAGGCCCGAAAGAGCGCTGAAAGCCTGAAAATCAAGCCTTACCGGTAATCTTCCGGTATTTCTCCATCAACTGTTCCTCAGTCTCCGGATGGGCTTCGTCCAGTGGAATGCAATCCACCGGGCAGACCTGCTGGCACTGCGGTTCGTCGTAGTGGCCGACACACTGGGTGCACAGGTTCGGGTCGATCACGTAGATCTCTTCGCCTTGGGAAATGGCGGCGTTCGGGCACTCGGGTTCGCAGACGTCGCAGTTGATGCAATCGTCGGTGATGATCAGGGACATGCTAACTCCAGCCGGGGCGGCAGGCCCGGGCGCAATAAACCAATGCGTACAATTGTGCCGCATTGGCGCCCGTGTTGCACGCAGGTGCGACGCACTGTAGGAGCCAGCTTGCTGGCGATGAAGCCGAGAACGCCGCGGGGTGTCAGGTTTCCCGCGTTATCGTTAACGTCCATCGCGAGCAAGCTCGCTCCCACAGTTGCTAGATTTACTTCTTGAAGCGCTCGGTCAGGGCGTCCGCCACCGCTGGGTGTACGAACTTGGTGATATCGCCACCCAGGGCCGCAATTTCACGGACCAGCGTCGAGGAAATGAACGAATAACGCTCGGACGGGGTCAGGAACAGGCTTTCCACATCCGGCGCCAGTTGGCGGTTCATGTTGGCCAGCTGGAATTCGTATTCGAAGTCCGACACCGCGCGCAAACCACGCAGGAACACGTTGGCATTCTGCTCTTTGGCGAAATGCGCCAGCAGCGTCGAGAAACCGACGACTTCAACGTTCGGCAGATGTTTAGTGACCTCGCGCGCCAGTTCCACCCGTTGTTCCAGAGGAAACAGCGGGTTTTTCTTCGGGCTGGCGGCGACGGCGATGATCACGTGATCGAACAGGCGCGAGGCGCGTTCGACCAGATCGCCATGGCCCTTGGTAATAGGGTCGAAGGTACCTGGGTACAACACTCGGTTCATCGCGTCGTCCTGGCGGGAATCCGTTGGGGAGTCGGATGGTATCGCAGCCTTCCCGGTCGGCCAAGTCGCCTGTTGGGTAAGAAAGCACTATAGACGATGGGAATAATCGTCATTTTCATGGGTTTTTTAAACGCTCGGCCAGGGAAGTTGCCAGTTGTGCCGTCAGTCCGTAGACCGACAATTGCGGATTGGCGCCAATGCTGGTGGGGAACAGCGAGCCGTCGTGGATCGACAGATTCCCCAACTGATGATGCCGGCCGAGGCTGTCGGTCACTGCGTTTGCCGGGTCTTCACCCATGGCGCAGCCGCCCATCACATGGGCACTGCCCAGGCGCGTGCGATACAACTCCAGGCTCAGGCCGTCGATCAGCGTGCGGGCTTCAGCGAGGGTCTTCACGTAACGGGCGTCGGCGTGCATCGGCATGACGGCCTTGGCGCCACCGGCAAACTGGATCTCGGCCATGCTGTGGAATGCCCGGCGCAAGCCATCCCAGGCGTAAGGCGAGAGCTGGTAATCCAGCACCGGCGTGTCGTCGCTGCGCAATTCGACGTTGCCACCGGGGCTGTCCGGGTGAAAACCGTCCCGCAGCAACGCCAGCATGGCGTGGGTATGGGGCAGATTGGCCATGTGTTGCGAATTCTCCTGCCCGAAACCGCCGAGCAAGGTGGCGGCCAGCGCCGGATGCAATGGCGGGACCTCCAGCTTGAAGGACATCTTGCCGGTGGTGCCGTCCTGCCACTGGAAATGGTCGGAATAGATCGACTGCGGCGCGCCGTAGAAGGGGTTGACCACTTCGTCGAACAATGCGGCGGACATGTTCACCGGGTGCAGGAACGTACGTTTGCCCAGGCGCTTGTGCGGGTCGGGTGCCCCGGAACGCATCAGCAAGGCCGGGCTGTTGATGCCGCCACCGGCCAGCACGAAATGCCGCGCCTTGACCGTGATGGTGCGCCCGGTCGGTGCGACGCAGCGCTCATCCATCGCCGAACAGTGCAGGCCGGTGATTTTGTCGTCGCTGATCATGAGTTTTTCGGCGCGGGCCAGGTAAAGCAGCTCGCCGCCTTTTTCCAGGGTCGCCGGAATGGTGGTGACCATCATCGATTGCTTGGCGTTGGTCGGGCAGCCCATGCCGCAGTAGCCGAGGTTCCAGCAGCCGCGAACGTTGCGCGGGATGACGTGCCAGCTGTATCCCAGTTCCTGGCAGCCCTTGCGGATCACATCGTTATTGGCGTTGGGCGGCACCATCCACGGCGCGACGCCCAGGCGCTGCTCCATTCTCTCGAACCACGGCGCCATGTCCGCCGGGCTGTGACCCTTGACGTTGTGCTCTTTGGCCCAGTGTTCCAGGGTGGGTTCCGGGGTACGGAAACTGGAGGTCCAGTTGATCAGCGTGGTGCCGCCCACCGCCCGGCCCTGGAGGATGGTGATTGCGCCATCCTTGCTCATGCGGCCGATGCCTTCCTGATAGAGGCTGCTGTAGGCCTGGTCTTCAAGCAGCTTGAAGTCGCTGCTGGTCTTGAGCGGACCTTCCTCGATCAGCAGCACTTTGTAACCGGCCGCGCTGAGGATTTCGGCGGTGGTGCCGCCGCCGGCACCGCTGCCGATGATCGCCACGTCTGCTTCGAGTGTCAGGTCCTGGGTCAGTTGTGAGCCGTTGTAGGTTTTCCAGCCTCGGGCCATGCCTTCGCGAAACGGATCGGGTACGGGCATCTTCGGGTTCTCTTTTTATTGTTGGGAATGTGGTGTGGCGGCTGGCGCCTTCGCGGGCAAGCCCGCTCCCACAGGGGCACGCGGTCAATGTGGGAGCGGGCTTGCCCGCGAAGGGGGCGACTCGGTATCAGACAGTGGGCGGCCCGGGATACCCGCAATGCGCCCACGATTCCTTGCGGCCGTACCAGGCCATCATCACCAGTTGCAGCATAGAGCTGTGGCCCATGCGCAACAGGCTCAGCGAGCTGTTTTCCCAACGATCGAGGAATTGCCGGATATCGTCGGCGCTGGCGTTTTCCCAGCTGCCCCAGATCCCGGTCAACGGTCCGCGGGTGACGGCCATGCTCAGCACATCGAACAGTTGGCGGGTCAGTTTGAGCATTTCCGGCGACAGACGCGCGAGGTTGTAATCCAGGCTTTCAAGTGTGCCTTCGACAGCCTCGGGCATCCGTTCGGAGGTCACGGCGCCATCGAGCATGACTGGAATCAACGCTCGCAAGAACAGCAGGTCGCCGCTGCGCAGCGTGACGAAGCCACTGGCCGGGACGCTCCCAGAACAGCCGCTGAGGCTGGCGCCCAACCCGGCAGTGGCGAGAAAGGCGCTGGCGCCTAGGCTGAATTTGAGCAACCCGCGCCGTGACAGCGCGGGTGTATCGGACAGACTGGGATTCATTCTTGTTATTTCCCGGCGGTGATGATCGTTAGCGGATGAACAGCTTCTGGATCAGCTTCTGGATCGATTTGCCATACGGCGGGTAAATCAGTTTCGCCGCGTTGAACCGCTGCTTGATCAAGACCCCCTTGGCCTTGCTGAAGGTCAGGAAGCCTTCATGGCCATGGTAGTGACCCATGCCCGAGGCACCGATGCCGCCGAACGGCATGTCGTCCTGGGCAACGTGCAGCAGCGTGTCGTTCAGGCACACGCCGCCGGAGTGGGTTTCGTGCAGCACGCGCTGTTGTTCGCGCTTGTCGTAGCCGAAGTAGTACAGCGCCAGTGGGCGCGGGCGTTGATTGATGTAGGCAAAGGCCTGGTCCAGATCCTTGTACGGCACGATCGGCAGCAGCGGCCCGAAGATTTCGTCCTGCATCACCGTCATCTCGTCAGTGACATTGAGCAGCAGGCTATGGCTCATGCGGCGGCCCTGGCCCTGGTCGAACAGCGGCATCAGCAGCGCACCCTTGCTGGTGGCGTCGCTGATATAGCCATTGAGGCGCGCCAGTTGTCGCTCATTGATGATCGCGGTGTAGTCCGGATTGTCGACCAGCGTTGGATAAAACCCACGGACGGCGGAGCGATAAGCTTCGACGAAACCTCCCACGCGATCTTCCGGCACCAGCACATAGTCCGGGGCTACGCAGGTCTGGCCGGCGTTCAGGGTCTTGCCGAAGGCGATGCGCTCGGCGGCGTCCTTGAGCGGTACATCGCGGGAAACGATGGCCGGGGACTTGCCGCCCAGCTCAAGGGTCACCGGGGTCAGGTTTTCCGCAGCGGCGCGCATCACGTGTTTGCCAATGCTGGTGGCGCCGGTGAACAGCAGGTGATCGAACGGCAGACGTGAAAACGCCACGCCAATGTCTGCCTCGCCAAGGACCACGCACACCAGGTCTTCGGGGAAGATGCGCGCCAGCAGTTGCTTCATCAGCAGGCCGGTCGCGGGGGTCGACTCACTGAGCTTGAGCATCACCCGGTTGCCCGCCGACAGCGCGCCGACCAACGGACCGACGGCCAGGTACAGCGGGTAGTTCCACGGCACGATGACCCCGACCACGCCCAGCGGTTGGTAAACGACTTTGGCAGAGGCGGGCTGGAAAGCGACACCGACCTTGCGCCGCGAAGCTCGCATCCAGCCCTTGAGGTGTTTGCTGGCGTAATGGATGCCGTGCAGGCTGGGCATCAGTTCGGCGACCAGGGTTTCATCGGCGCTGCGATGGCTGAAGTCCTGGCTGATCGCATCGATCAAGGCCTGGCGTTCGCTGTTCAACAAATCCTTCAGGGCCTTGAGCCATTGCTGGCGCTGCGCGGCGGGCGGCATAGGGTTGGCGGCGTAGGCGGCACGTTGAGCGTCGAACAGGGCATGAAGCTCTTCCAGCGGCTGCTGTAGGTTTTGCAGGTAGGAAATATCAGCAGTCATGGTCGGCTCCGGATTTATTGTAATGAAGCACTTTTTAGAGTGTATGCTCTAAAAAGTCAAATGACATCCTGTAACCGCTTTGTTTTATCCGCTCGCGGATAGATCTAAGATGCCCGTCAACGCACTCTGAATTAAAGCTCAAGCCATGGCCCCACGGATCAAAACCAGCGAGCGCATCGTGCAGAACAGCCTGGAGCTGTTCAACCAGCAGGGCGAGCGCAGCATCAGTACCAACCACATTGCTGCCCATATGGAAATTTCCCCGGGCAATCTGTACTACCACTTCCCTAACAAGCAGGCGATCATCGCCGTGCTGTTCAGCGAGTACGAAAGCCTGGTGGACAGCTTCCTGCGCCCGCCCCAAGGGCGTGCCGCCACGGTGGAAGACAAGCGCTTCTACCTCAAGGAGCTGCTGTCGGCGATGTGGCGCTACCGGTTTTTGCATCGCGATCTCGAACATTTGCTCGACAGCGACCCCGAGCTGGCCGACCGCTATCGACGCTTTTCCCAGCGCTGCCTGATCCAGGGTGGGGCGATCTATGAAGGTTTTGTCGCCGCCGGCATTTTGCAGATGGACAAGGTGCAGATCGAATCCCTGACCCTCAATGCCTGGATCATCCTCACGTCCTGGGTGCGCTTCCTGTGCACCACGCGGGAGAACTCCAGCCACTTGAGCGAACAGGCCATTAAACGCGGGGTTTATCAGGTGCTGGTACTGGAAGCCGGGTTCGTCACGGATCAGTCCCGCGATGCGGTCAAAGCCTTGTTCGAAGAGTTTTACGTGCCTCTGGCCCAGGCGCTCGAGGAAGTGTCGTAGGATCGACGTCTGATAAAAATCACAGGAGCCCGTTATGCCCATTGCGCAATTGATCAGCCCGCAAGCACTGGACCTGAAAAAGGATCAGCCGGGGCTGGTGATTCTCGATTGTCGTTTTGCCCTTGAAGACCCGGATTACGGTCAGCGCAGCTATGCCGAAGGGCACATCGCCGGTTCGAGCTATGCCGACCTCGAGCGTGATTTGAGTGGCGCGGTGGTCAAGGGCGTGACCGGGCGCCATCCGCTGCCCGAGCCGGCGCAACTGATCGAGCGCCTGCAGGCCTGGGGCATCAACGCCGATAGCGAAGTGGTTCTGTACGACGACGGCCCGGGTGCCTATGCGGCGCGGGCCTGGTGGTTGCTGGCCTGGTTGGGTAAGCGCGACGGTGTATTTATCCTCGATGGCGGTCTCAAGGCCTGGCACGCGGCCGGTTTGCCGCTAAGCCTGGATGCGCCGGCGATCACTCGTGGTTCCTTCACCGGCAGTCCTGACACGGCGTTGCTGATCAGTGCCGAACGGCTGCAGAAGCGCCTCTCCCGGCCGGAGTTGACCCTGCTCGATGCCCGCGCACTGCCGCGTTTCAAGGGGGAAGTGGAACCGATCGATCCGATTGCCGGGCACATTCCTGGCGCTCAATGTGCGGCGTTTACCGACAACCTGGGCAGTGACGGGCGTTTTCTGCCGGCCGATCAGCTCAAACAGCGTTTTGCCGCAAAACTGGGCGATCGTTCGCCGAAGGATCTGGTGGCGTACTGCGGTTCCGGCGTGACGGCGTGCCACAACCTGTTTGCGTTGTGTCTGGCCGGTTATCCGTTGGGTTCGTTGTATGCCGGTTCGTGGAGTGAGTGGATCAACGAGCCTGCGCGGGGCATTGCCACAGGCGAATGAACACCACACAACCCTGTGGGAGCGGGCTTGCTCGCGAAAGCGGTGGATCATTCAATATTGATGTCGACTGACACGACGCTTTCGCGAGCAAGCCCGCTTCCACATTGGATTTATATCGTCATCAAGATCCGGGCAGTTGCCGGGCTGTGCGATACGCTCCCGGTCCAACCCCATACACCTGCTTGAACTGCCGGCTCAGGTGGCTCTGGTCGGCAAACCCCAGTTGCATGGCGACTTCCAGCGGCAGGCAACCATTCTGCAGCAACGCCCGCGCCCGGGCGATGCGTTGTTGCATCAGCCAGGTGTGCGGCGGCATGCCGGTGGCCCGGCGGAACACCCGGGCGAAATGGAAGGGTGAGAGGTTGACCGCCGCCGCCAGCGTCTCCAGTGAGGGCGGCGCTGCCAGTTGCGCGTGCAGCAACTCCTTGGCCAGGCTCACGGCCCGGTGTTCCTTGCCGGGTTTACCGGCATCGGGCACCGCCGCATGACGCTGCAACAGCGACAGCACCAGTTCGCGCCAGACCGTTTGTTGCTGCAACGCGGTGGCGGGGCTTTCCAGCAGGCGATGGAGTTGGCAGAAGCCGTTCACCAGATCCTGGTCGCGATACAGCGTGGCGCCGAAGGCCGGCAGGTGGTGGGTCGGCAGTTCGAGTTCGGCCAGCAGCGAGGTTATCTGCCCGCTGTCCGGATAAAACGCCCGGTAAAGCCAGCCATCCTCGGTGCCTTTGTGGCCGGTGTGCAATTCATCAGGGTTGATCAGCACCAGCGTGCCGCTGCCCGCGAGGTGTTCGGCGCCGCGATAGCGATAACGCTGGGCGCCGGCCATGATCATGCCGATCACATAGCCGTCATGCACGTGCGGGGCGAAACGATGATCGATGTAGCGGGCGGACAATAACTCGACCCCGGCTAGTGGCGGGGTTTGCCAGAAGTGGATTGACTCGCCCTGGTCGGCGTCCATGATTCAAACGCGCCCTTTGAGGGCCAGCCACTCGGGGATGCGCCGTTCAAGGTAGTAACCCGGTTGCCTGAGCGTGCCGTCGACGAAGCCGACATGCCCGCCCTTGGCTTGCAGTTCGAATTGCGTGGATGCGGACAACTCATCGGCGTGCGGCAGGCTGTGGGGAAACACGAAGGGATCGTCGGCGGCCTGTATCATCAAGGTCGGCGTACGAATTTCACCAAGGAAATAGCGACTTGATGCTCGGCGATAGTAATCCTCGGCATCGGCGAACCCGTGCAGTGGCGCGGTGACGCGGCCATCGAAATCCCAGAACGTGCGCATGTTTTCCAGTGATCCGAGGGCCGCCAGGGCTGCCAGTCCATCCTCGCGTCCGTCGTGCTGGAACTGTCGCTGTTTGTTCTTGATGTAGGCGACCATCTCGCGCATGAAATGTGCCTGGTAAACCTTGGAGAAACCCTGGCCGATGCGGTCGGCGCACTGGTCCAGGCGGAATGGCACCGATACCGCCACGGCTGCCGTCACGCCGCTGTCGCTGCCGGTTTCACCCAGATGCTTGAGCAGGACATTACCCCCGAGGGAGTAACCCACCGCATACAGTGGCGCGAGGGGTCGTTTGGCCCGCAGGTGTTTGATCGCTTCAGCCAGGTCTTCACTGGCACCGGAGTGGTAACTGCGTGGCAGCAGATTGGGTTCGCCCGAGCAACCGCGCCAGTTCAGCGCGACACTGGCCCAACCCCGGTCACCCAGGTTTTTTTGCAACCCAGCGACATAAGGTGAATTCGAGGACCCGGTGAGCCCGTGCAGCACCAGCACCAAAGGCGCGTCGACGCTGTGCGGACCATGCCAGTCCAGATCGAGAAAGTCGCCATCTTCAAGCCACAGGCGTTCGCGTTCGCGGCCGATGTGCACGGTTTTACGCCACAGCGGCCCCCACAAGGTTTGCAAGTGCGGGTTACCGAGGCCGAAGGCCGGGGTGAAGCGTTCTGGCGGATGGGGCACGTTCTTTCTCGATGCAGCGGTGCGTAGCGGGTACGCACCTTTTTCAGGCCGGTCGATTAACCGGCGATCTCTGCCATACGTTGCCACAACGAGTAGTAGACGCGCCCGGATTTCTGCTCGCGGTGCAGGCGCCAGTTCTCCGGCAGGCCCAGGGTCGACGGCGCGGACTCGCTTTCGGTGTACACCCAGGCATCTTCGGCCAGCCATTGGCGCTCTTCGAGCAACTTGCAAACGGCGGGTAGCAGGTTCTGGTTGAACGGCGGGTCGAGGAACACCAGGTCGTAGGCCGTTGCGGTCTGGGTTTCCAGGTAGCGCAGGGCATCGGCGGTCTGGACCTGGCCGTTGGTGCACCGCAGGGTGCCCAGGTGCTCCTTCAGGCTGGACACCGCGATGCTGCTGGCGTCCAGCGCCTGGCCCATGGACGCGCCACGGGACAGGGCTTCGAGGAACAGCGCGCCGCTGCCGGTGAACGGGTCGAGCACCTTGGCGCCCGGCACGTAAGGCGCGAGCCAGTTGAACAGGGTTTCACGCACGCGGTCCGGCGTCGGGCGCAGGCCCGGGGCGTCGGGGAAGCTCAACCTACGGCTGCGCCATTCGCCACCGATGATGCGCAACTGGTTCACGCCGTTATGGACGTTTTTGGCGGGTTTCTTGGGACTGGCCATTAATGCTCCGGAACCCCGAGCGGCTGCTCGGAAGGTTTATCAGTAGGGGCCGGTAACGGCTTTTGCGGCACGGTCGGGCCAGCGCTGACGATGACCATTTTGTCCGTGCCCAGGTGTTTGTTCATGGCGGCTTTGACCTGTTCGACGGTCAAGGCCTGGGACTGTTGCATGAAGTCTTCCAGGTGGCTCAACGGCAGGTTGTAGAAACCGATGGCGCCCAGTTGGCCGACGATATCGGCGTTGCTGGCGGTGGACAGCGGGAAGCTGCCGGCCAGTTCGCGCTTGGCGTCGTCGAGCTCCTTTTCGGTCGGGCCGGTTTCAAGGTAGTCGGCCAGGACGTCCTGCACCAGTTTCAGGGTGCCTTCGCTCATCTCGGCGCGGGTCTGCAGGTTGATCATGAACGGGCCGCGCACCTGCATCGGGGTGAAGCCCGAATACACGCCGTAAGTCAGGCCACGCTTCTCGCGCACTTCGCTCATCAACCGGGTGCCGAAACCACCGCCACCGAGAATCTGGTTGCCCATGGACAACGCCGCGTAGTCCGGATCGTCGCGATCGATGCCCAATTGCGCGAGCATCAGGTTGGTCTGCTTGGACGGGAACTCTATGTGGCCGATGCTCGCCTTCGGCTCAGTCGGCTGCGCGACTTTTGGCAGTGCCGGGCCTTTGGGCAGGGCGGCGGAAACCTGTGCGGCAATTGTTTCGGCTTCGGCGCGGGACAGGTCGCCAACCAGCGCGATCACCACGTTACCTGCTGCGTAGGCTTTCTCGTGGAAAGCACGCAGTTGTGCCTGGGTGATCGCCGGTACGCTTTTCGCCGTGCCGTCGCTGGAATGCGCGTACGGGTGATCACCGTACAAGCGGCTCATCAGTTCCAGGCTCGCCAGTTTGCCGGGGTTCTGTTTCTGGTATTCGAAACCGGCGAGCATCTGGTTCTTGATGCGCAGCAGTGAGTCGGCCGGGAAGGTCGGCTTGCCGATGACTTCGGCAAACAGCTTCAGGGCCGGCTCGCGCTTGTCCTTGGTACTCAGGCTGCGCAGTGAAGCGATTGCCATGTCTTTGTAAGCACCGTTGCCGAAATCGGCGCCCAGGCCTTCGAAGCCCTGGGCAATGGCGCCGACGTCCTTGCCGGCCACGCCTTCGTTGAGCATGGCGTTGGTCAACAGCGCCAGGCCCGGTGCATCGCCGTCCTGGCTGCTGCCGGCGGCGAAGATCAGGCGCATGTCGAACATCGGCAGCTCATGGGCTTCGACGAACAGCACCTTGGTGCCTTCGGCCGTGTTCCAGGTCTGCACGTCCAGCTTGCGGTGGTCCGGCTCCTTGCCGTTGAGTTCGGTCAGCGATTGCAGTTTCTGGCTGGCCTTGGCTTTGTCCAGGGCTTCACTGGCACTGGTTTCGCCGGAGCGCGACAGATAGAACGCGGCAGAGCCGATAACGGCGGCAGCGATCAGCCCGATCAGGGCCAGGCGGGAGGGTTTACGCTCACTCATGAGTCGTCTCCAGAGGCAGTACATGGGCGACGCTGAGACGTTCGCGGGTGAAATACAGCTTGGCGGCTTTCTGGATATCTTCCGGAGTCACGCTTTCCAGGTCGGCCAGTTCGGTGTCCATCAGTTGCCATGACAGGCCGACGGTTTCCAGTTGGCCGATGGCGGTGGCCTGGCTGGTGATCGAGTCGCGCTCGTAGACCAGGCCGGCGATGACTTGTGCACGAACCCGTTCGAGTTCTTCGGCCGTCGGCGCAGTGGTTTTCAACTGATCGAGCAGCTTCCACAATCCGGCTTCTGCCTGGGCGATGGTCTTGTGTTTCTGCGAGTTTGGCGATGCCGACAGGGTAAACAGGCTGTCGCCACGGGTGTAGGCGTCGTAACTCGACGAGCCGCCGGACACCAGTTCTTCTCCGCGCTCCAGTTGCGTCGGGATGCGCCCGCTGTAGCCGCCATCGAGCAGCGCCGAGATCAGGCGCAGGGCGTTGACCAGGCGCTTGTCTTCGGCGGTGGCAATGCTCGGCACGTTGAAGGCCAGCATCAGGCTGGGCAGTTGGGTTTGCACATGCAGGGTGATCTGGCGCTCGCCCGGTTCGGCCAGCTCCAGCGGCTTTTTCGCGGCCGGCACATCACGCTTGGCGATCGGGCCGAAATAGCGTTGGGCCAGAGCCCTGACTTCGTCCGGCGTCACGTCGCCGACCACCACCAGCGTGGCGTTGTTCGGCACGTACCAGGTCTGGTACCAGTGGCGCAGTTCTTCGACCTTCATCCGCTCAAGATCGGCCATCCAGCCGATGGTCGGCGTGTGATAGCCGCTGGCCGGGTAAGCCATGGCCTTGAAGCGCTCATAGGCCTTGGACATCGGCTTGTCGTCGGTGCGCAGGCGACGTTCTTCCTTGATGACCTCGATTTCCTTGGCAAACTCGTCGGCCGGCAGGCGCAGGCTGGCCATGCGGTCGGCTTCCAGTTCGAAGGCCACGCCCAGGCGATCCCGGGCCAGCACCTGGTAATACGCGGTGAAGTCGTCGCTGGTGAAAGCGTTCTCTTCGGCGCCGAGGTCGCGCAGGATCAGCGAGGCTTCACCGGGGCCGACCTTCTCGCTGCCCTTGAACATCATGTGTTCCAGAGCGTGGGACAGGCCGGTATTGCCCGGCGTCTCGTAGCTGGAGCCGACCTTGTACCAGACCTGGGAAACCACAACAGGTGCACGATGGTCTTCGCGCACGACCACCTTCAAGCCATTGTCGAGCGTGAATTCGTGGGTGGGTTGCGGGTCGGCAGCCAGGGCCGAAAGGGGCAGGCAAACTGTGCTGAGCAGCAGGCCTGCGGCGCGGCGGGCAAGAGCATTCATTCGTTTTCAAACCTTTGGGGCTGCCCGCTTGTTCTTAGCGTCAGCGGGCGAGAGGGTGCTAGGATACTGATCCGTTTTACTGGCGGCCACGCCTATCAGGCCTTTGATTGGCCTGCGGGTTGTATGGGTTACCGGCAGAAACTTTGAGTTTGTCAGCTAAACTCTGCGTTTTCGCCGACGATGCCGTTTCAGTCCTTCGTATTAGTCGACCTTTGAGGCGCCGTTGGCACCTCGACAAAATGTTGCGCGTGAACAAGCTGGGTCAATCACAGTCTGTTCTGCATCGATTATTTATTTGCCGGGGCGCCATTGGCGCGTCGCTACCGTGAGATAGCCGTCCTCCATGTTTGGTTCCAACGACGACAAGAAGACCCCAGCTGCGGCTGGCGAGAAGAAAAGCCTGTTCGGATGGCTGCGCAAAAAGCCGCAGGAACCCGTCGTCGAACAGCCACAAGCCATTCCTGAGCCAGCACCGACGCCGGTTCCGGTAATAGAAGAAGCGCCCGCGCCGGTTGTTCTGCCGGTTGCCGAGCCGTTGCTGCAGCCCAAGGTTGAAGCCGCTCCCGAACCTGTCAGCGAAATCGTCATCGAACAGCCGCTGGCCCCGACGGCTGAACCGTGGTTGACCCTGCCGGTAGCCGAAGAGCCCGTGGCGTTGGTCGAAAATGACCTGGCCCCCCATGTGACCCCGCCGATTCCGGCCCCGGCAGCGTTTGCGCCTGCACCGGTTCATGCGCCTGTGGTCGAAGCGATTGTTGAACCCGTCGTCGTGGCCGAGCCTGTTTCCGTTGTCAGCCAGCCAGAGGTTCCGGTATTCGATGCTCCGGTTGCTCCGGTTGCTCCGGTTGCTCCGGTTGCTCAAGCACCGGCACCCGCTCCGATTCCTGCGCCGATCGCGACGCCCGTCGAAACCCCGGTAGAACCCGTACGCACCGAAGAAACCAAAGCCGGTTTCTTCGCCCGCCTCAAGCAGGGCCTGTCCAAGACTAGCGCCAGTATCGGCGAAGGCATGGCCAGCCTGTTCCTGGGCAAAAAGGTTATTGATGACGAACTGCTCGAGGACCTCGAGACCCGTCTGCTGACTGCCGACGTCGGTGTCGAAGCCACCTCGGTGATCATTCAGCGTTTGACGCAGAAGGTTGCGCGCAAGGAACTGGCTGACGCCGATGCCCTGTACAAATCCCTGCAAGCCGAGCTGGCGGCCATGCTCAAACCCGTCGAGCAGCCACTGAAAATCACCTCGCAGAACAAGCCGTTCGTGATTCTGGTCGTCGGCGTCAACGGTGCCGGCAAGACCACCACCATCGGCAAGCTGGCGAAGAAACTGCAGCTGGAAGGCAAGAAAGTCATGCTCGCCGCCGGCGATACCTTCCGTGCGGCGGCGGTAGAGCAGTTGCAGGTCTGGGGCGAGCGCAACAAGATCCCGGTGATCGCCCAGCATACTGGCGCCGACTCGGCCTCGGTGATATTCGACGCTGTGCAGGCCGCCAAGGCCCGTGGCATCGATGTACTGATCGCCGACACCGCCGGCCGCCTGCACACCAAAGACAACCTGATGGAAGAGCTGAAAAAGGTTCGCCGGGTGATCGGCAAGCTCGACGCCGACGCACCTCACGAGGTGCTCCTGGTGCTTGACGCCGGTACAGGCCAGAACGCCATCAACCAGGCCAAGCAATTCAACCAGACCGTCGAACTGACCGGCCTGGCGCTGACCAAGCTCGACGGCACCGCCAAAGGCGGGGTGATTTTTGCCCTGGCCAAGCAATTCGGCTTGCCGATCCGCTACATTGGCGTCGGCGAAGGCATCGACGATTTGCGTACCTTTGAAGCAGAACCCTTTGTCCAGGCATTGTTTGCCGAGCGGGAGCGTTCATGATTCGTTTCGAACAGGTCGGTAAGCGCTACCCGAACGGTCACGTCGGCTTGCATGAGCTGAGCTTTCGAGTCCGTCGTGGCGAGTTCTTGTTTGTCACCGGCCATTCCGGCGCCGGTAAATCCACGCTGTTGCGCCTGTTGCTGGCGATGGAGCGCCCGACCAGCGGCAAGCTGCTGCTCGCCGGGCAAGACCTGAGCACCATCAGCAATGCGCAGATTCCTTTCCTGCGTCGGCAGATCGGCGTGGTGTTTCAGAATCACCAATTGCTGTTCGATCGCACGGTGTTCAATAACGTCGCGTTGCCTTTGCAGATCCTGGGCCTGTCCAAGGCCGAGATCGCCAAGCGCGTGGACTCGGCACTGGAGCGCGTGGCGCTGTCGGATAAAACCGATCTGTACCCGGGTGACCTGTCCACCGGTCAGCAGCAGCGCGTCGGCATCGCCCGCGCCATCGTCCACCGTCCGGCCTTGCTGCTGGCGGATGAACCGACCGGTAACCTCGACCCGCGTCTGGCCGCCGAGATCATGGGTGTGTTCGAAGACATCAATCGCCTGGGTACCAGCGTGCTGATCGCCAGTCACGACCTGGCCCTGATCGCCCGCATGCGCCATCGCATGCTGACGTTGCAGCGCGGTCGATTGATCGGTGACGGGGAGGCCGCGGTATGAGTGCAACACGTAGCCCCAAGGTTTCCGAGCGCGTGGCCCCGAAAGCCGCCGATCCGCAGCCGCAAAAGAAAAAGCACGACGATGACGACGGGCCGGACTTCGCCACGTTGTTCCGTGCCTGGATCGAAAGCCATCGCGCCAGCATGGTCGACAGCCTGCGTCGCCTGGGCAAGCAGCCCATCGGCAGCTTTTTCACCTGCATGGTAATGGCGGTGGCCCTGAGCTTGCCCATGGGGCTGTCACTTTTGCTAAGTAACGTCGAGCGCCTGGGTGGTTCCTGGCAGCGCGCGGCGCAGATTTCCCTGTATCTGGACCTTGAGGCCAAGCCGGCCGAAGGCGAATCGCTGCGCGATCAGATCAAGGGCATGCCGGGCGTGGCCGACGCCGAATACGTTGGCCGGGATCAGGCGCTGGAAGAGTTCCAGCAACAGTCGGGGCTGGGCGAGGCGCTCAAGGAACTGCCGGAGAACCCGTTGCCAGGCGTGGTGTTGGTAACGCCGACCGAAGTCGACAAGCCGGCCCTTGAAGCATTAAGACAAAAACTATCCGAGCTGCCGAAGGTACAGCAGGCGCAACTTGATTTAGTCTGGGTCGAGCGTCTGGCAGCCATCCTCAAGCTGGGTGACCGTTTTGTCTTCGGTCTGACCGTGCTTCTGGTTTCTGCATTACTTTTGGTGATAGGCAATACCATTCGTCTTCATATTGAAAACCGCCGCACAGAGATAGAAGTGATTAAACTGGTCGGCGGCACTGACAGCTATGTCCGCAGGCCCTTCCTGTACATGGGGGCGCTGTATGGCTTCGGTGCGGGGATTCTGTCCTGGGGCGTGCTTGCGTTCGGCCTTGATTGGCTGAACGACGCGGTGGTAGGGCTGGCCGGTTTGTACGGCAGTGATTTTGCGCTGGCTGGAGTGCCAGTTGCCGACGGTCTGTCTCTCTTGCTTGGCGCGGTGCTGTTGGGGTATATCGGTGCATGGATTGCAGTCGCACGCCACCTGAGGGAGCTTGCGCCTAAGTAGTATCATTTTGCTCGTATTGACCTTTCAGTGTTTATGGGTTTTAGGGAACTTGTCTTTCGGTTTCCGGTCAATTTTCGCAGTGCTGAACTGCACGAGTTTGTAAGTCGGAGGTTTTTTCGTATGACCAATTCTTTGCAACCTGCATATGCTCTGGTCCCGGGTGCGAACCTGGAGGCCTATGTGCACACCGTCAACAGCATTCCATTGCTGTCGCCGGAGCAGGAGCGTGAACTGGCCGAGAGTCTCTATTATGAGCAGGATTTGGGGGCGGCTCGGCAGATGGTGCTCGCCCACCTGCGTTTTGTCGTACATATCGCCCGTAGCTATTCCGGCTACGGCCTGGCTCAGGCTGACCTGATCCAGGAAGGCAACGTCGGCCTGATGAAGGCCGTGAAGCGCTTCAACCCGGAAATGGGCGTGCGCCTGGTGTCCTTTGCCGTGCACTGGATCAAGGCGGAAATCCACGAGTTCATCCTGCGCAACTGGCGCATCGTGAAAGTCGCGACCACCAAGGCCCAGCGCAAGCTGTTCTTCAACCTGCGCAGCCAGAAGAAACGCCTGGCCTGGTTGAATAACGAGGAAGTTCATCGCGTCGCTGAAAGCCTGGGCGTAGAGCCTCGGGAAGTGCGCGAGATGGAAAGCCGCCTGACCGGCCATGACATGGCCTTCGACCCGGCTGCCGAAGCGGACGACGACAGTGCTTTCCAGTCGCCGGCCAACTATCTCGAAGACCACCGGTACGACCCGGCGCGTCAACTGGAAGATGCCGACTGGAGCGACAACTCCAACCACAACCTGCACGAAGCCCTGGAAGTGCTGGACGACCGTAGCCGTGACATTCTCTACCAGCGCTGGCTGGCGGAAGAAAAAGCCACGCTGCACGACCTGGCGCAGAAGTACAACGTGTCGGCCGAGCGTATTCGCCAGCTCGAGAAGAGCGCGATGAACAAGCTCAAGTTGTCGATCGCTGCGTAACTGGCGATCAAAAAAACGCCCCGATCATTGATCGGGGCGTTTTTGTTTGTGCTGATGATCCCTGATACACCCCAGAGCAAATGTGGGAGCGGCGGTGCGACGATTCGACTTGCTCGCGAAGGCGTCCTGTCAGTCGACATTAAAAGTTGTCTGATACACCGCTTTCGCGAGCAAGCCCGCTCCCACAGGGGGTCTTCAGTGTTATTCGGCCCAGGGCGCCCGACGCGAATCGTTCAGGCCCACCAGGTAACTGTCCCCACCCAACTGGCTCATCTGCTGCCTGATCCAGCCAGCCCGGCGTGAAACGTAGGAAGTCGGATGGCTTGCGCTCCAGACCCGAGGGTTTGGCAGTACGGCGGCCAACAAGCTCGATTGCTGTCGGCTGAGGTTTTTCGCGTTGGTCCCAAAATGATGCCGTGCCGCAGCCTCTGCGCCAAACACACCGTCATCCCACTCGACACTGTTGAGGTACACCTCAAGAATCCGCTGCTTGGGCCAGAACACTTCGATCAGCCCGGTGAACCAGGCTTCCAGGCCTTTGCGCAGCCAGCTTCGGCCAGACCACAGGAACAGGTTTTTCGAGACTTGCTGGCTCAGGGTGCTGGCGCCACGGATCGAACCACCGCGCTCGTTGTGGGCAAACGCCGCCTGAATCGCGCCGATATCGAAGCCCCAGTGCTCCGGGAATTTCTGGTCTTCGCCGGCAATCACCGCCACCTTGAGGTCGTCGGAGATCTCGTCCCAGGGTTTCCAGTCGCGTTGCAGGTCGATGGGCTCGCCATCGAACCAGGATTCGATCTTGCGCTCGACCATCAGCGTCGTCCCCGGAGGCGGCACCACGCGAAAGATCAGCACCAGCAATACGCTGCCACCCATGAACCAGAGCACGGCCTTTGAGAAATGACGGAAATAGATACGCAGCATAGAGATGGCTTGGCCGAACCCGTTGAGCGGGCCATTATACAGACCCTTTGGATCGAAACTGACTGGAGTTCTGCATGCTGCGTGGCTTTCTGATGTTGGCCGCTTTTTTCGGCTTCACCGGTGTCGGTCTCGGGGCCTTTGCCGCCCACGGCCTGAAAAGCCGCTTGAGCGCCGAGTACCTGGCGATCTTCCATACCGGCGTCACCTATCAACTGGTGCATGCCCTGGCGCTGCTCGGTGTCGCTGCGCTGGCCACGCAAATTCCCGGTCGACTCGCCACTTGGGCCTGCGCATCGTTTGCCATCGGTATCCTGCTGTTCTCCGGCAGCCTGTATGTATTGACGCTGACGGGCATCAGCAAGCTCGGCATCATCACCCCGTTCGGTGGCCTGGCCTTCCTGGTGGGCTGGTTTTGCCTGGGCCTGGCCGCCTGGCGTTTGTAACCTACCGCTTGACGCTTGTTGCTGACCTTTAGGTCATGATCAAGCTAGAATGCCTGCCCCTAAAAATGATGGCGGCATCCGGCATGCGCATTCAGTTGAACGGCGAATCCTTTGAACTGCCCGACGGTGAAACCGTTGCGGCCCTGCTGACCCGTCTGGACCTGACCGGACGCCGGGTGGCGGTCGAACTCAATCTGGATATCGTCCCGCGCAGTCAGCATGCAGACACCGCGTTGAACGACGGCGATACCGTCGAAGTGGTGCACGCCATCGGTGGCGGCTAGTAGCCTCGGCCGAGTGGCCACAGAATTCTGCAAGTACCTCACCCCTACAGAGGATTTCCCATGAGCATCGTTCGTAGCGACAAGCCTTTCGTCCTGGCCGGTCGTACTTACCAGTCGCGTTTGCTGGTCGGTACCGGCAAGTACCGGGACATGGAAGAAACCCGCCTGGCCATCGAAGCCTCGGGTGCCGAGATCGTGACTTTCGCCGTGCGCCGTACCAACCTCGGCCAGATCGAGGGCGAGCCGAACCTGCTCGAAGTGCTGTCGCCGGATCGCTACACCTTCCTGCCGAACACTGCCGGTTGCTACGACGCCATCGAAGCCGTGCGCACCTGCCGCCTGGCCCGTGAGCTGCTCGATGGACACAACCTGGTGAAGCTGGAAGTGCTGGCCGACCAGAAAACCCTGTTTCCCAACGTGATCGAAACCCTCAGGGCCGCCGAAACGCTGGTCAAGGAAGGCTTCGACGTGATGGTCTACACCAGTGATGACCCGATCATCGCCCGGCAACTGGCGGAAATCGGCTGCATCGCCGTCATGCCGCTCGCGGGTTTGATTGGTTCGGGTCTGGGGATCTGCAATCCATACAACCTGCAGATCATCCTCGAAGAAGCCAAAATCCCGGTACTGGTGGATGCCGGCGTCGGTACCGCTTCCGACGCCACCATCGCCATGGAACTGGGTTGTG
This sequence comes from Pseudomonas sp. FW305-70, assembly GCF_058783925.1. Lineage (NCBI taxonomy): Bacteria > Pseudomonadati > Pseudomonadota > Gammaproteobacteria > Pseudomonadales > Pseudomonadaceae > Pseudomonas > Pseudomonas sp. FW305-70. The sequence goes on along the minus strand of NZ_JBYSYZ010000005.1, from coordinate 73,700 downwards.
ATGCTGTGCTGATGAACTCGGCCATCGCTCACGCCCAGCAGCCGGTCATGATGGCTGAAGCCATGAAACATGCGATCGTCGCAGGCCGCCTGGCTTACCTCGCCGGCCGTATGCCGAAAAAACTCTATGCCAGCGCCTCTTCGCCGCTGGATGGTCTGATCAAGTAAGAGCCATTGATGACTGAATCGAACGACACGCCAATCCAGACGGAAGAAGGCGACGAGCGCCAACACCGCCGCATCAAGAGTTTCGTGATGCGCGCCGGGCGCATGACCGAAGGCCAGCAACGCGGCCTGGAGCAGGGCGCGCCGCTGTTCGTACTGCCGCTGGCTGACGCGCCGGTGGATTTCGACCAGGTGTTCGGTCGCTCGGCACCGCGCTCGCTGGAAATCGGTTTCGGCATGGGCCATTCGTTGCTGGAAATGGCAGCGGCTGCGCCGGACCAGGACTTCATCGGCGTCGAGGTTCACCGTCCGGGTGTCGGGGCGCTGCTCAATGGCGTGCTGACGCAAGGCCTGACCAACCTGCGGGTCTACGATTGCGATGCGATCGAAGTGCTCAACCGCTGCGTGGCCGATAACAGCCTTGATCGCCTGATGCTGTTTTTCCCGGATCCGTGGCACAAGAGCCGTCACCACAAGCGCCGTATCGTCCAGGCGTCCTTCGCCGAACTGGTGCGCAGCAAGTTGAAGGTCGGCGGCATTCTGCACATGGCCACCGACTGGGAACCGTACGCCGAATACATGCTGGAGGTGATGAACGTTGCCCCGGGCTATCGCAACCTGGCCGAAGACGGCAAGTGCGTACCGCGCCCGGCCGAGCGCCCGATCACCAAGTTCGAACGCCGTGGTGAGCGTCTTGGGCATGGCGTTTGGGATTTGAAGTTCGAAAAACTGGCGTAAAAACCTGTGGGAGCGGGCTTGCTCGCGAAGGCGTCGTGTCAGTCGACATTAATGTTGTCTGATACACCGCCTTCGCGAGCAAGCCCGCTCCCACAGTTGTTTTGTATTCGGCAAAAGAGTCAGCGGCGGTCTGCTACGACGCCGATGAGCACCAACACCACCAACAACACCGGCGCCAGGCTGTAGTTGTTGAACTGGCTCAAGCCGCGTACGACCCATGGCGTGGCGTAGATCAGCGCCGCGCCGCTGCCGATCATGCACAGCAGGGACATCAGCGGCACGCGCAAGGCGCCGGCGATGCTGCCCAGGCGCTGCTCGACCCAGCCTTTGAAATCCGCACCAAACAGCACCAGCAGGCAGCCCACCAGGGCCAGGGCGATTTCCGAGAGGTTGCTGCGGCTCCAGCGAGACACGGTGGCAAGCAGGTCGAGTACCAAATCCATTCGATTTCCTTATGTCAGAAATTTCTGCAGCAAGTCGTTGAGGAAGAGTTGTCCGCGCATCGTGGCTACCAGACGTGACGGTTCGACCTGCAACAGGCCGCTTTGTTCGGCTTCACGTCGGCCTTCAGCAAGGCTTTCCAGGGGCATGCCGGTACGTTCAGGGTACAGCCGCGATTCGACGCCTTCAGTCAGGCGCAGCGCGTTCATCAGGAATTCGAACGGCATTTCGTCGTTGGTCAGCGCTTTCTCGCCAGCCTTGAAGCTTTTCGCCGGATTCAGGTAATCCTTCGGCAGGCGGGTTTTCCAGGTGCGGACAATGCGCCCGTCCGGGTGACTGAGCTTGCCGTGGGCACCGGCACCGATGCCGATGAAGTCGCCAAAACTCCAGTAGTTGAGGTTGTGTCGCGCCGGGCGACCGGGCAGGGCATAGGCCGAGACTTCGTACTGTGCGTAACCGTGTTCGGCCAGCAGCGCTTGCCCGGCCTCCTGGATGTCCCACAGCGTGTCGTCTTCCGGCAATGTCGGCGGCTGGTTCCAGAACACCGTGTTCGGTTCCAGGGTCAGTTGATACCACGACAGGTGTGTCGGTTTCAGGGCGATGGCTGTGCGCAGGTCGGCCAAGGCATCGTCCAGGGACTGATTCGGCAGGCCATGCATCAAGTCCAGATTGAAGTTATCGAAGCCGGCCTGCCGCGCCATGCCGGCGGCGCGTACGGCTTCGTCGCCGTTGTGGATCCGGCCCAGGGCCTGGAGTTTTTCCTGCTGAAAACTCTGGATGCCGATCGACAGGCGATTGATCCCCAGCTTCCGGTACGCCACGAACTTGTCTTGCTCGAACGTCCCCGGATTGGCTTCCAACGTGATTTCGATGTCGCTGGCAAAGGGGATACGTTGTTCGACGCCTTTGAGCAAGCGACCCAGGGAATCGGCACTGAACAGGCTGGGCGTGCCACCACCAAAGAAGATCGAGCTCAGTTCACGGCCATGGACGGCGTGCAGGTCCTGGTCGAGATCGGCCAGCAACGCGTCGACATACTCTTCTTCCGGCAGCACAGGGCTGGCGGTGTGGGAGTTGAAGTCGCAATAAGGGCATTTGCGCACACACCACGGGATGTGGATGTACAGCGCCAGGGGCGGCAACACAGGCAGTGCCGCCCGGGGCGATGAAGCATCGCCGCCGAAGATCAGCGGCGACGCGGATGATTCACGGGTCATTTCAAGCCCAGACGCTGGCGCAGCAGATCCATTGCACGGGCGCGGTGGCTGATCTGGTTCTTGTCGGCAGGGCTCAGTTCGGCGCTGGAGCAATTGCGCTCCGGCACCCAGAACAGCGGGTCGTAGCCAAAACCGTGTTCGCCGCTGGCCTGGTTCAGGATTCGCCCGTGCCACAAACCTTCGCACAGGATCGGCAACGGATCGTCGGCGTGACGTACCAGTGCCAGCACGCAGACGAACTGCGCCCCACGCTCGGCTTCAGGTACGTCTTTCAGCACGTCGAGGAGCTTGGCGTTGTTCGCTGCATCGCCCTTGCCGTCGGCATAGCGCGCCGAATAAATGCCAGGCGCACCACCGAGGAAATCCACCGCCAGCCCGGAATCGTCGGCCAGCGCCGGCAAACCGGAAATGCGCGCGGCATTACGGGCCTTGAGGATGGCGTTCTCGACGAACGACAGACCGGTTTCTTCAGGCTCGACGCTGCTGAACTCGCCGATCGAGCGCAGATGCACCGCCTCCCCGAGCATGGCCTGGAGTTCCTTGAGTTTGCCGGCGTTATGGCTGGCCAATACGAGTTGCGTGAAGTTGATCATTGGCCAGGGAAAAGCTCTTGGTTGAAATTGATGGTGTTGATTTTGTCACCGGTCTGCACCTTGATCTCGAAGGTGCGGACTTCCTGCTGATCCACCGGATATTGCGCGATGTAGTAGATCGCGCCTTGTTCGGTGATCTGTTTGAACTTCAGTGGCACGGTCTGGCTGGTCAGGTCTTTGACCGAACCGCTCACCTGGGCCATCAGTGGCTTGCCTTCCTTGAGCACCGAGATATTGATCACGCCCTGGTTCTTGCTGCGGACCAGTTCGGCGGACTTGGCAATGTCCGGGGTCAGGTAGGTGGAGTTGAAGGTGTTGTAGTGCACCGTCACGTCACCGAAGGTTTCCTGGCGTTCGCCCTTGATGGCTTCGGCGCCCATGGCGGTGACGCTCAGGCAGGCAGTGAGTAGAAACAAAGCAAGACGACCCATGATCGTTCTCCTTGAAGTAGGGTGGATCAGACCGCGACCTTGTGGTCGGAAAGTCCCGGACTGCTGACGCGGTAGATTCCGATCTCACCTAACAGATTAGGCCATAGCTTACTGGCCCACCCGTGCCGATGCTGTTGATCCACGGCAAGCCGATCAATGACCTTCGCTTCACGTTCGCGACACAAGGCTTCAAAGTCCGCGAAGGTGCAGAAGTGGATGTTCGGCGTGTTGTACCAGGTGTACGGCAGGAACTCGGAAACCGGCATCCGGCCCTTGCTCGCCAGGTACCAGCGGCAGCGCCAGTGACCGAAATTCGGGAAGGTGATGATGCACTGACGGCCGACGCGCAGCATTTCTTCGAGGATCTTGTCCGGGTAATGCACGGCTTGCAGCGCCTGGGTCATGACCACGATGTCGAAACTGTTGCTGGCGAAGTTGCCCAGGCCCTTGTCCAGGTCCTGTTCGATGACGTTGATGCCCTTGGCCACGCACTCTGCAATGTTGTCGGCGTCGTTTTCCAGGCCGTAACCGGTGACCTGCTTGTTGTCGCGCAGCCAGGTCAGCAGTTCGCCATCGCCGCACCCGAGGTCGAGCACGCGGCTGCCGGCGGGGATCCATTCCTGGATGATTTCCAGATCAGCTCTCATGGCTTTCTCACAACGTAATGCGGTTCATGTAATTGCCGAACGCCTGCAGGTAGCGCGGGATCGGAATCAGGAAGGCGTCGTGGCCTTGCGGTGCGTCGATCTCGAGGTAGCAGACGTCCTTGCGCGCGGCCATCAGCGCGTCCACCAGTTCCCGCGAGCGGGCAGGGGAGAAGCGCCAGTCGGTGGTGAACGACATCACGCAGAACTTGGCTTTGGCACCTTCAAAGGTTTTCGCCAGGTTATCGTCGAAGTTCGCCGCCGGATCGAAGTAATCGAGCGCCTTGGTCATCAACAGGTACGTGTTGGCGTCAAAGCGCCCGGAGAACTCTTCGCCCTGATAGCGCAGGTAGCTTTCGACCTGGAATTCGACGCTGTGGAAGTCGTAGTTGAGCTTCTCGCTCTTCAGCCCACGGCCGAATTTTTCGCCCATGGAGTCGTCGGACAGGTAAGTGATGTGCCCGACCATGCGTGCCAGCATCAGGCCGCGCTTGGGGATCACGCCTTGTTCCTGGAACGAACCGCCGTGGAATTCAGGGTCGGTGAGGATCGCCTGGCGTGCCACTTCGTTGAACGCGATGTTCTGTGCCGACAGCTTGGGGGCCGAGGCAATGGCCAGGCAGTGACGGATGCGGTCGGGGTAGGTGATGCTCCATTGCATCGCTTGCATGCCGCCGAGGCTGCCGCCGATCACGGCCGCGAACTGGGCGATGCCGAGACGATCGGCCAGGCGCGCCTGACTGTGCACCCAATCTTCGACGGTCAATACCGGAAAATCGGCGCCGAACGGCTTGCCGGTGTCCGGGTTGATACTGCTCGGGCCGGTGGAGCCGTTGCAGCCGCCGAGGTTGTTCAGGCTGACCACGAAGAATTTGTTGGTGTCGATTGGCTTGCCGGGGCCGATGCAGCTGTCCCACCAACCGGGTTTACGGTCGTCGGCGCTGTGGTAGCCAGCAGCGTGGTGGTGCCCGGACAAGGCGTGGCAGATCAGCACGGCGTTGCTCGCCCTGGCGTTGAGCGTGCCGTAGGTTTCGTAGATCAGGTCATAGGCCGGGAGCGAACGCCCACAGGCCAAAGCCAGCGGCTCGCTGAAGTGCGCCACTTGCGGCGTCACCAGACCAACAGAATCGGGGGGAAAGGCAGCTGGCATCGACCCTGCTCTCATTGAAATGAGGCGTAAGTCTAAAGACCGCTGGGGTTAGCGGCAAGCAAAGGCCGGGCCTGATTTCTTTCAGTAAGACCGAGGTGCGTCATTCGCGAGCAAGCCCGCTCCCACAGAGGAACGCATTCCCCTGTGGGAGCGGGCTTGCTCGCGAATGAGGCGACTCGGTGGATCAGGCTGGACGCACCAGATCAGGTAGGGCCGGCAACTTCTTCGGCGAGCAAATTCGCACCCGTTTCTGCCGGTTCAACTCGCCACTGATCAAACTGACCTGGCTTTTGGACACGCCAAACGCCTTGGCCAGAAACGCCATCAGATACGCGTTGGCCTTGCCCTCGACTGGCGGCGCGGTCAGGCGGATCTTAAGGCGATCACCGTGCAGCCCGGCGAAGTCATCGCTACGGGCTGCCGGTTGCAGGTGACACTCCAGAATCAGGTCGTCACCGTCCCAGCGAAACCAGCTCACCGGGTCAGATCAACACGCGGAGGATTTCCGGCATCATGGTCAAGGCGGCGAGGTTGTTGATCACCAGCATGTCGACCAGTTTGATTGCCAGGAACGCAAAGATCGGCGACAGATCAAGCCCGCCCAGGTTCGGCAGGAACTTGCGGAACGGCGCCAGGGCCGGCTCGCAGATGTCGTTCACCAGTTCGGCGCCCGGGTTATGGCTGCCCGGTGCGACCCAGGACAGGATCACGCTGATGATCAGGGCAAAGAAGAAGATGTTCAGGAATAGCGCGGTCACACCGATGAGCGACCAGATCAGCAGTTGCAGCGGATTGCCGGTGGTGCCGTAGGTCAACAACAGGGTCAGGGCCATCAGGGCCAGTTGCACCAGGATCGCCAGCACCAGCGAGGACATGTCCAGGCCGAACACGCTCGGGATGATCCGGCGCAGCGGCTTGAGCAGCGGCTGGGTGGCCTTGACGATGAACTGGCAGATCGGGTTGTAGAAGTTCGCCCGCACCAGTTGCAGCACGAAGCGCATCAGCACGATCAGCAGGTACAGGCTGCCGAGGGTTTGCAGCACGTAGACCGCTGCGGTGTTCAATCCAATCATGAAAAGCTCCTTATTGACCCAGTTGTTCGGCCATCTCGGCCGAGCGATGCGCGGCAGCGCCGAGTGCTTTTTCGACCAGGGCTTCAAAGCCATTGGCCTGGAACGACTTGATTGCAGCTTCCGTGGTGCCCGCAGGGGAGGTGACACGGCGGCGCAGCTCGGCCGCGTCGACGTCGCTAGAGACCGCCATGTGCGCAGCGCCCAGTGCAGTTTGCAAGGTCAGTTGCGCGGCGATATCTGCCGGCAGGCCAAGTTTCACGCCGGCGGCGGTCATGGCCTCGATCAGCAGGAAGAAATACGCCGGGCCTGAGCCGGAAACGGCGGTGACGGCATCCAGTTGCTGCTCTTCATTGAGCCATAAGGCGATGCCGACTGCGGACAGCAGCTCCTGGGCTTGCTGACGCTGTTCGGCGGTCACTTCAGCGGTAGCGAACAGGCCGCTCGCGCCCTGACGCACCAGCGCCGGGGTGTTGGGCATGCAGCGTACGATCGGTTGGGCGCCAAGCCAGTTGTTCATGCTGGCGCAGGTGATGCCTGCGGCGATCGACACCACCAGTTGATGGGGCTTGAGGCTTGGGCGAATCGCTTCGCACACGGCTTTCATCGCCTGCGGCTTGACCGCAAGGACGACGACGTCGGCGCCGTCGATGGCCTGGGCGTTGTCGGCGAAGGTTTCGATGCCGTGTTCAGCGCTCACGCGGGCGCGGGTTTCTTCGCCCGGATCGCTGGCGCGGATCTGCGCGGCTTCCAGACCCTTGGCCCGCAGGCCGCCGATCAGGCTGGCGGCCATGTTGCCGGCACCGATAAAGGCAATACGCGTCTTGCTCATGTCAGGTCCTTATAAAGAAGAGAGTCGGTCATGGGTTATGGCCGATCGTAATCGCGGGCGCCAAACAGGGCCGTACCGATACGGACCCAGGTGGCGCCCTGGGCAATGGCCGACTCAAGGTCGTGGCTCATGCCCATGGAAAGTGTGTCGAGTGGCAGATTCAGGCTGGCTTGCAGGCTTTGCACGGCCGCAAACGCGGCGTCCTGGGCGGCGCGATCTTCGGTCGGCTCAGGGATGGCCATCAGCCCGCGCAACGTCAGGCGCGGCAAGGCGCTGATGGCACTGGCCAGGGCCGGCAGGTCGGCCGGGGTGCAGCCGGATTTGCTGGCTTCACCGCTGACGTTGACCTGAATGCAGATATTCAGGGGCGGCAAATCGGCAGGACGTTGTTCGGACAGGCGTTGTGCGATTTTCAGACGATCCACGGAGTGCACCCAGTCGAAGTGCTCGGCGATAGCACGAGTCTTGTTCGATTGAATGGGGCCGATGAAGTGCCAGATCAAGGGCAGGTCGGCCAGTTCAAGCTGTTTGCCCAGCGCTTCCTGCAGGTAATTCTCGCCAAAGTCGCGCAGGCCGGCGGCGTAGGCTTCACGCAGGTCCTGTGCAGGTTTGGTCTTGCTCACGGCCAGCAGATGGACACTGTTTTCGGCGCGATTGGCGGCAAGTGTTGCGGCATGGATGCGCGAACTAACTTCGAGAATGTTGTCTGCTATGGTGGACATCAAGAGGCGCCAGCGGTTTGAAGGTTCGCGGCATTCTACTGGAATTGAGAGGCGCTATGGATATCACTGAGCTGCTGGCGTTCAGCGCCAAACAGGGGGCATCGGATCTGCATTTGTCTGCTGGCCTGCCACCGATGATTCGGGTGGATGGCGATGTGCGGCGCATCAACCTGCCGGCCCTGGACCACCAACAGGTGCGGGCGCTGATCGATGCCATCATGAATGACACCCAGCGGGCGGACTTTGAGAAGCATCTGGAAATCGATTTTTCCTTTGAAGTGCCCGGTGTGGCGCGTTTTCGGGCCAATGCGTTCAATCAGAGCCGTGGCGCGGGTGCGGTGTTTCGCACAATTCCGGCGAAAGTGCAGAGCATGGACGAACTGGGCATGGGAGAGGTGTTTCGCAAAATGACCGACGCTCCCCGTGGCCTGGTGCTGGTGACCGGCCCGACCGGTTCCGGCAAATCCACCACGCTGGCGGCGATGATCGACTACCTCAATAACCATCGCCATCACCACATCCTCACCATTGAAGACCCTATCGAGTTTGTCCACGAGCCACGCAAGTGCCTGATCAACCAGCGTGAGGTCCACCGCGATACCCGCAGCTTCGCCACGGCCTTGCGCTCGGCGTTGCGGGAGGATCCGGACGTGATTCTGGTGGGGGAGATGCGCGATCTGGAAACCATACGTCTGGCGTTGACCGCCGCCGAAACCGGCCATCTGGTGTTCGGCACGCTGCACACCACGTCGGCGGCCAAGACCATTGACCGGGTGGTGGACGTGTTTCCGGGGGACGAGAAGTCAATGGTGCGCTCGATGCTCTCCGAGTCGCTGCTGGCGGTGGTGTCCCAGACGCTGGTGAAGAAGGTCGGCGGCGGGCGCATCGCGGCCCACGAGATCATGCTGGGGACGTCGGCGATCCGCAACCTGATCCGCGAGGACAAGGTGGCGCAGATGTACTCGGCGATTCAGTCGGGAGGGGCGTTGGGCATGCAGACGCTGGATATGAGCTTGAAAAACCTGGTGAACAGGGGGTTGATCAGTCGTGATCATGCGCTGGAGAAAGCGCGGTCGCCGGATGGGTTTTGAGGAGGATTTGTGGTGCTTTCAAGGGCCTCTTCGCGAGCAAGTCGGATCGCGAAGGGGCCATCGTGTTCAACGCGATACCGGATCGCGGTGGAAATTTCACATCAGCGCTGAACAACCCGCATCTGATTCGGCTCTTTCGGCAGAACCCGCTTGGCAACCACGTAGTGGTTTTCCCAGTACGGTTTCTTCAGGGTGTCGATGCTCACCGACTTGCCGCGACGTGGCGCGTGGATGAAGCGGTCGTTGCCCAGGTAAATGGCGACGTGATTGACCCGGCGGCTCTTGATGTTGAAGAAAATCAGGTCGCCCGGCTTCAGGTCGTTGCGATCGACTTTCTCCCCATGACCGCTGGCCATGGCGTTGGAGGTGCGTGGCAGGTCGAACGTGGCGTCATTGAACGCGTATTTCACCAGGCCGCTGCAATCGAAGCCTTTGCTTGGGCTGCTGCCGCCCCAACGATAGGGGGTGCCAAGGACGTTCACGGCGCGGCTCAGCACGTCGCTGCTTTCCTTGGTGCCCATCGGTGGAACCAGGCCGCTTTTGCTGTTGGCCAGGCTTGGAGCATATTTAGTGGTTTTTTTGTCTTTGCTCGAAGGAGCAGAGACATGGGATTTTGGGGTGTAACCATTAACGTTAGGAAGACGTTGCTCACGATTGGTGGCGTGGGCGGCCAGTGGCATCAAAAGGCAAATGGTTAGCCATGTCTTGAAAAATGAACGCATTAGGCAAGGCTCTTAATAAGTTAGCGCGCAACTTTATAACAGCTTTTTTGCCGCTTCCGAGGCCGTTGGTCGATTCAACCTGGGGGACAATGGTGGCAAAAAAGCGGCAGAATGGCGCAATTGTCGGACAGAAGTCCGGTGTTACAAGGCTTTGACGGGAGTGAAGGTAGCATTTGCCATACGTCGGGTGCCTGTAAAAAAGTCACAAAGAAATGAAGAATATTTATCTATCGCGTGAATCGAGGTCATTCATGAACCCCTATCAACAGACTTATCCGCAGCAAGACACCCACAGCAAAGTGATCGGTTATCTGCTGTGGATTTTCGGATTTACCGGCGCTCACCGCTTCTATTACGGCAAGCCGGTGACCGGGACGATCTGGTTCTTCACCTTTGGTTTGCTGGGCATCGGCTGGCTGATCGACCTGTTCCTGATCCCGTCCATGGATCGCGAGGCTGACCTGCGGTTTACCGCAGGGCCCATCGAATACAACGTGGCGTGGATTCTGCTGACGTTTCTCGGGGTGTTCGGTGTGCACCGGATGTATCAGGGGAAATGGATCAGCGGGCTGCTGTACCTGCTCACCGGCGGGTTGTTCTTTCTCGGGGTGCTGTATGACTTCTGGACGTTGAATGACCAGGTGTCGGTGCGTAACGCGCAGCGTCGTTGATTTCTGCGGTGAGGGGGGCAAACCCTCTCGCCGCAGGGTTTCAAGTCTGGTGACTGATCCAGCTATCCGTCTGTTTGAGTTTCGGTCTATGAATGGTTACTGAAATATTTTCAGCAATTGAAGTTGAAGTATTGCAAACGCAATTGTACTGATGCTGTAGAAGATGGAAATGATGAGGTGATTTGGAGTGGCCCAGTAATTTATGCTGTCGGCGAGAATCACAAACGATGCAATTGCAATTATTAATGCTGCTGTTTTTGTGAGGATGTCATTGGTGTGGTGTGTGCGGGATTTTCTGTATAAAAATATTTGCATCAGGTGAAATATAAATAACATTAAGCCCGCAATCAGGATTGCACCTATTGGTATTCCGATTGAGTCTCGATCAGTGTTGTAAATGCCTGCACTCAAATTTTTAAGTATTGTAAATATCGCTACGCTGGATGTGATCACCAAAAGCACTGGATAGATGTGGTTCAGGTGTTTGTAGAGGGGCTTCATGTTGGCTCTTCCTGAGTGCAGTCTATAGTCGAAAACTCTAAAGGATTTTTTAGTTCGGGCCCGACTGAAAGCCAATTCCAGTCAGTCTTATTTTTTGTTCTCCAGTTATGTCGATTTCATAACTCGTTCCTGAGAACACCCTGCCTGCTGTGGTTAGAATTTCGAGTAGTGTTGATCTGTTGCTTTTGTCGAAGTCGTATATATCTGTATAAGCTTTCGCAGTTCCATCAAAAACCCAGGACCCGTTTTCTTCTCTAGTGAAGTCACCTTCGATTTTCAATGTTATCCGTCCCAGATAGGCTCCTGTGACATTACTGTCGTCAATAGTGGCATAAGGTACTTTGGGGTCAGATAAATAATACCTTCCCGATTCTCTGGTGCTGGCTATGGTGTTGGCTAGTAGCGGAATTTCATCCGCCTTTACGTTAAGGCCTATATTGTTTATGTCGATTCGCAGCTTCTCTCCATTGCCCCATAGGTAGTGAGCAAATGCTTTGACAGGGCTAAATGTTCCCCCTGATAGCTCGGTTGTTTGTGTTTCATATTTGATGTTGTACAGACTTGTCGATGCTACTTTGATCAGGGCGTCCAGGGTGCTTAGTTTTTGTTGCGCAGCGAAGGTGTCGGCAAGACTGAAGTTTACGAGTTTGTTTTTGAAGTAGGCATGAGTAACGATCGAGGAGTTATTTAGTAGGTAGTTGTCGCTCTCCGTTATTTCCCAAAGGTTTTGAATGGCGCCAAAGGCGTCGTTGTTAACTGCTCTACCCACCATTTGCAGTTCATAGGTAAAGGCTTTTATACCACTTTTCATTTCTAACCAGGTATGGAACATATCCATTTCGGCTGAGGAAATGACGGGGCCATCGCACAGTGGTAAAGAGTAAGTTTGCCCGTCGTTGGTGATGATGGCTTCACCGGCTCCCTGCCAATCTGCCGTCGCATAGACTCCCCAGCTGAATCCGGGATTAACTGTAAAACCGCCTGAGTTTCCCGTTGTTCCTTTCGTTACGATAGGAGGTAGGCTAAGTCCATTTTTCATGTATTGCTCCTTGTTTGTACAGTCATTGTATTCGGGGGGTAGTGGTTTTTCCTTGTTCTGTTTTTATGCTAAATGATGGGGGTTGAATCTGCATTCAATAACTTTGTAGGCTGATTCTGTATGTTGCGAAGTTTCTTTCGCACAGATGATGAGAAGTCAGAAGTTTCTGTTCGTTGGGTAGTTTTATTCGCCATCGTTTGTAGAAATGTTCTTGATGCGGCTGTGCTGTTTGGGGAAAGGCAGTGGAGGGCAGGGCAGGAGGGCGATATGACTTCTGGACGTTGAATGATCAGGTTTCGCTGGGTAACGGACAGAACAGAGGCGCCTTCCAGTAAGCCTTCGCGAGCAAGCCCGCTCCCACATTTGATCTTTGGTGTTCACAAATGCTGTGTTCATTACAGAACTAATGTGGGAGCGGGCTTGCTCGCGAAGGCAGGCGACGCGGTCTTACGCCTGGTGGCTGATCCGCCCATCCACCAGGGTGTAACGCACCACACCCGGCAGGCTGTGGCCAATGAACGGGCAGTTCTCGCCCTTCGACAACCAGGTTTCACCTGCGACGGTCGAGGCCGCCGGGTCGAACAGCACGATGTCCGCAGCACCACCCACTGCCAGTTTGCCTGCCGGCAGGCGCAAGGCCTCGGCAGGGCCGGTGCTCAGGCGTTTCAGCAACGTCGGCAGGTCCAGCAAGCCGTCTTCGACCAGGGTCATTGCCAGTGGCAGCAGCAGTTCGACGCTGCTGATGCCTGGCTCGGTGGCGCCGAACGGTGCCAGCTTGGCGTCACGTTCATGGGGTTGGTGATGGCTGGAGATGGCCGAGATCACGCCGGATTTCACCGCTGCGCGCAGGCCATCGCGGTCGGCGCGGGTGCGTAGCGGCGGCTGGACGTGATACAGGCTGCTGAAGTCGATCAGGGCTTCGTCGGTCAGGATCAACTGGTACAGGGCGACATCCGCGGTCACCTTCAGGCCCCGGGCCTGGGCCTGGGCGATCAGTTCCACGCCGCGGGCACTGGTGAGCTGGCTGAAGTGCGCGCGCACGCCGGTCTGTTCAACCAACAACAGATCCCGGGCCAGGGCGACGGTTTCGGCGCTTTCCGGGATGCCTGGCAGGCCAAGGAAACTGGCGGTCGGGCCTTCGTGAGCCAGGCCGCCTTCGGCCAGGTCGTGATCCTGGGAGTTGAAAATCACCGTCAGGTCGAACGTTGCCGCGTAGTCCAGTGCCCGGCACAGGGTGCGGGTGTTGCGGAAACTCTCCAGGCCGTTGCCGAAGGCCACACAACCGGCGTCGCGCAAGGCAACCAGCTCGGCCAGCTGTTCACCGTCCAGGCCTTTGCTCAGGGCGCCAATCGGGAAGACTTTGGTGTTGCCGGCCTCACGGGCGCGGTCGAGGATCAGTTCGGCCACCGCCGAGGTGTCCAGCACCGGTTTGGTCTTCGGCGGGCAGCACAGGCTGGTCACACCGCCAGCCGCCGCCGCGCGGGTTTCGCTGACAATCGAGCCTTTGCGGCTGTAACCCGGCTCGCGCAGGGCAACGTTGAGGTCGACCAGGCCGGGAGCGGCCACCAGGCCTTTGGCGTCGATCGTGTCGACGGCGACAAAACCGGCGGGCGCCGCGCCAAGGGCGACGACTTTGCAGGCTTCAATGTGGATATCGGTCACTTGATCCAGGCCGCTGGCCGGATCGATCACGCGGGCGCCGAGAATGCTGAGCTTCACTGTGCGCTCTCCTGTTCGAATTGGCCCTGCTCGAATTGACGCTGCGCAGTCTGCCCGCTCATGGCCATGGACAGCACGGCCATACGAATGGCGATCCCGTAGGTCACCTGGTTGAGGATCACCGAGTGCGGACCGTCGGCCACTGCCGACTCGATTTCCACGCCGCGGTTGATCGGCCCCGGGTGCATCACGATGGCATCGGGTTTGGCGCCGGCCAGGCGCGCGGTGGTCAGGCCGAACAGGCGGTAGAACTCACCTTCGCTCGGCAGCAGGCCGCCGGTCATGCGTTCACGCTGCAGACGCAACATGATCACCACGTCGACGTCCTTCAGGCCTTCGGTCATGTCGGTGTAGACCTTCACGCCGTATTGCTCGATGCCGATCGGCAGCAGGGTCTTCGGTGCGATCACGCGAATGTCCGGGCAGCCGAGGGTTTTCAGGGCCAGCATGTTCGAACGCGCCACCCGCGAGTGCAGGATGTCGCCGACGATGGCCACCGAAAGGTTTTCGAAACCGCCCTTGTGCCGGCGAATGGTCAGCATGTCGAGCATGCCCTGGGTCGGGTGCGCGTGCCGGCCGTCACCACCGTTGATGATCGCCACTTGCGGGCAGACATGCTCGGCGATGAAGTGCGCGGCGCCGGAGTCACCGTGGCGCACGACGAACATGTCGGCGGCCATGGCTTCCAGGTTGCGCAGGGTGTCGAGCAGGGTCTCGCCCTTGCTCGCCGACGACGTGGACACGTTGAGGGTGATCACGTCCGCCGAGAGCCGCTGGGCCGCCAGTTCGAAGGTGGTGCGGGTACGGGTCGAGTTCTCGAAGAACACGTTGCACACGGTCTTGCCGCGCAGCAACGGGACTTTTTTCACGGCCCGGGCGCCGACTTCGAGGAAGGAGTCGGCGGTGTCGAGGATTTCCGTCAACAGCTCGCGGCGCAAACCGTCGAGCGAGAGGAAGTGGCGCAGCTGGCCCTGATCATTGAGCTGCAGCGGGCGCTTGGTGTCTAGAGGCGTCATCGCAAGGGGGACTCTCAATAGGGCGAATTAAAGGGCGAGGTCTTGCAGTTCGAGCGCGAGCTCCGGACCGGACAGCTTCACCCGTTCGTGGGCGGCCAGCGACAGGGTCGCGCCCACCACGTTCGGGCGGATCGGCAGTTCGCCGGCGTCCAGGTCCAGCATGCACACCAGCGTCACGCTGGCCGGGCGGCCGTAGTCGAACAGTTCGTTCATGGCGGCGCGGATGGTCCGGCCGCTCATCAGCACGTCGTCGATCAGCACCAGGTGCTGGCCTTCGATCTCGAACGGCAGCGCCGAAGGGCGAACCTGCGGGTGCAGGCCGTTCTGGCTGAAATCGTCGCGGTAGAAGGACACGTCGAGAGTGCCGAGGGGCTCATTGCTGCCCAGCTCCTTGAGCAGGGCCTGGGCCACCCAGACGCCGCCGGTACGAATGCCGATGAAGCGCGGGTCGCTGATGCCACGGTGTTCCAGGTGGGCCTTCAGGCGCGTGGCCATCTGGCTGATCAGTTCGGCGGGATTGGGCAGGCTCATGGTTGCTCCTTCTTGGGCCCGAGCCGGGTTTCACGCGAGGCGGCTCGGGTTGTAGCTAAGAGAGACGCATCGCGGCTCTTCAGGATTCGAACAGTGCGCCATTTTCGTCGAGCCAGCCTTGCAGCAGCAGGGCGGCGGCGATGGCGTCGACCGGGTTGTCGCGGTAACTGCCTTTCTGACCGCCACGAGCCAGGCGTTCGCCCTTGGCCTCGTAGGTGGTCAGGCGTTCATCGTGGGTATAGAAGGGCAGGTTGAAGCGGCCGTTCAGGCGCCGGGCGAATTTTTCCGCGCGGGCGCACATGTCGCTGGGCGTGCCATCCATGTTCAGCGGCAGGCCGACCACAACGGCATCGGGTTTCCACTCTTTGATGAGGGCTTCGACCTGGTTCCAGTCAGGAATGCCGTTCTGCGCTTTCAGGGTGCACAGCTCACGAGCCTGGCCGGTAATCACCTGGCCGACCGCAACGCCGATCTGTTTAGTGCCGTAGTCAAAACCCAGAATCAGCTTCAGGGCCATCAGGCGTGCCCCGCCTGGCTGGTCAGCAGGCTGAGGTTGACACCCAGGTGTCTGGCGGCCGCTTCCAGGCGAAGTTCGCTGCTGGTGTTGAACAGGATGTCGGCGTCAAACGGGCAGTTCAGCCAGGCGTTCTGGGCCAGCTCAGCCTCCAGTTGCCCGGCTTCCCAGCCGGCATAACCGAGGGCGATCAGGCTTTTTGCCGGGCCGACGCCGTCAGCGATGGCGAACAGGACGTCCTGGGACGTCGACAGGGACAACTCATCTTCCAGATCAACGGTCGCCTGGAAACTCTGCCCCTTGGGGTGAAGGACGAAGCCGCGATCGGTTTGCACCGGGCCGCCGATGAAGATCGGCACATGCTGGCAGAGCGCTGGCGGTTCGATTTCCGGGCGTAATTGCTCAAGGATATCGGCCAGGTTCAGCTCTTGCGGACGGTTGACCACCAGCCCCATGGCACCATTGGCCGTGTGCTCGACGATGTAGGTCAAGGTGTGCGCAAAGTTCGGGTCGGCCATGTGCGGCATGGCGATCAGGAATTGATGCTTGAGGTAGCTGGGGCTGACGTTTTTCATGTGCGCTAGTGTGGCGTTCGAGGGGCGAACTGACAAGTCGGGGATGCGCAGGAAATGCCGTAATTCTGTAGGAGCGAGCTTGCTCGCGATGAACCTGAGAACACTGCGGGGTGTCAGGCTTGCAGCGTTATCGTTGGCGACCATCGCGAGCAAGCTCGCTCCTACAGGGGGATTTGTGCGGGTCAGTTGCTTGAGAGGCGATCGCCGCGGGCAAACTTCCAGGTCCGGATGATCTCCAGCCGGTCAACATCCGACAGATCCCCGGTAAAGGGTGCAAACGGCGCCGCCAGCCGGACGATCCGTTGCGCCGCCTGGTCCAGCAGCGGCTGGCCTGAAGATTCCAGCACCAGCACCTCATACAGCGAGCCGTCACGGTTGATCGACACCATCAGGCGCAAATTGCCGTAGATCTGTTTGCGCCGTGCTTCGTCGGGGTAATTGAGGTTGCCGATGCGCTCGACTTTCTTGCGCCATTCGTCCTTGTACCAGGCGCCCTTGTCGCGCATGGTCGAGGCGGCGCTCAAGCGGTGGATGCGCGGGCGCTTGGCGTACAGTTGTTGTTCGGCGGCCAGTTCCGCTTCGAGGCTGGCGATGTCGCTGGACAGTTGCTCGCTGTCGAACGTCGGCGCCTGGACCTGGGGTTTGACCTCGGTCTTGGGCTCCTCGGTCTTGGCGGGGGCCTTTTTCGGCTTCGGCGCCACGGTGGTCACGGCAGCCTTCGGCGGGGCTTCCTGCACTTCAGGCTTGGCGGCCGGCGGTGGCGAGACTTTCTGTACCTTGTTGTCCTGGAAGGGCGCGACCTCGGTGGTCTTGGGAATCGCCTTTTTATCCAGGGTGCCGCTGCCTTGCTGATTCTCCTGGGCCAGGAAATCGGCTTTCGCGGGCTTCTTTTCGCTTTTGAAGGTGGCGAGGGTGATTTCCAGGGTTTTGCTGATCTGCTTGGGCTCGACCACGGCAAACCCGACACCCAGCAGCAAGGCCAGGTGGATCAGCGCTGCCAGGAACAGGGTAAAACCGAGGCGATCGGCCGGGCGCACACCACGGTGGGCGAGTTCGGCAGGCAGATCGGACGGGAGGGTCATGACAAAAAAACCAACATCGCGTTTTTACGGGCCCGGCATGATAACGCAATGTTGGTTTTTAGCTTCAAGCTTCAAGCTGCAAGCGACAAGCTGTTAGAGGATCAGCTTCAAGCTTCAAGCTTCAAGCGAAAAGCAAGTGCGCGTGCTTCAAGCTTGCCGCTTGAGGCTTGCAGCTTGTAGCTGCTTTTCTATGGCCTCCATCAGCAGGCCGCCGATATCGGTGCCAAAGGCATTGTCGATTTCGCGGATGCAAGTCGGGCTGGTGACGTTGATCTCGGTCAGGTGCTCGCCGATCACGTCCAGGCCAACGAACAACAGGCCTTTTTCACGCAGGGTCGGGCCGACTTGTGCGGCGATCCAGCGATCCTTTTCGGTCAGCGGACGGGCTTCGCCACGACCGCCGGCGGCGAGGTTGCCACGGGTTTCGCCCTGGGCCGGAATCCGGGCCAGGCAATAATCCACAGGCTCACCGTCGATCATCAGGATGCGCTTGTCGCCGTCCTTGATGGCCGGCAGGTAGGCCTGGCCCATGATCTGCTGGGCGCCGAGGGCCGTGAGGGTTTCGAGGATCACCGACAGGTTAGGGTCACCCGCGCGGTGACGGAAGATCGACGTGCCGCCCATGCCGTCCAGAGGCTTGAGGATCACATCGCCGTGTTTGGCGGCGAACTCACGCAACACGTCGGCGCGGCGGCTGACCACGGTCGGCGGCGTGCACTGCGGGAACAACGTGGCGAACAGCTTCTCGTTGCAGTCGCGCAGGCTCTGCGGCTTGTTGACCACCAGCACACCGGCGCGCTCGGCCTGTTCCAGCAAGTAGGTGGAATAGACGAACTCCATGTCGAACGGCGGATCCTTGCGCATCAGGATCACGTCCAGATCGCTCAGCAGTGCGTCGCTTTCGGCACCCAGTTCGAACCATTTTTCCGGGTTGGCGAACACCTGCAGCGGACGCATCCGCGCCCGGGCCTCACCTTCGCCCTGATACAGGTCGCGCTGTTCCATGTAGAACAGCTCCCAGCCACGCTTCTGCGCGGCCAGCAGCATGGCCAGCGAGCTATCCTTTTTATAGGAAATGCTGGCGATAGGGTCCATGACAATCCCGACGCGAACGCTCATTGGGTTTTCCTCGAAAATGGGGGGCTATGTTGATCTCTGTAGGAGCGAGCTCGCTCGCGATAAACCTGAGGAGCCCACGGGGTGTCAGGCTTTGCGCGTCATCGTTGACGATCATCGCGAGCAAGCTCGCTCCTACAAATGACCCGTATAAAAGTGGCGTCAGAGTGGCGCTGAGTGTGTTTGCGGTCAAGGAAAAACCATCGCCCCGGTCGGCCGATAGATTGGTTCTGGAGACTGTGCTAAAAAGGCTGCCATGCCGTGCTGGCCCTTGAGTATCAAGGGTTTCGAGCCGCCAATTACCCGCAAACGGACAATTTGATTCGTAAAGGCGACGCAGAGCATCTTATGGAACAGCCCCCCAGCGCCTTGAAGGTCATGGTGATCGACGATTCGAAGACAATCCGTCGCACCGCCGAAACGCTGCTCAAGAACGTGGGTTGTGAGGTCATTACGGCCATCGACGGCTTCGATGCCCTGGCCAAGATTGCCGACAACCACCCCGGCATCATCTTTGTCGACATCATGATGCCGCGCCTGGATGGCTATCAGACCTGCGCCCTGATCAAGAACAACAGTGCGTTCAAGTCCACCCCGGTGATTATGCTGTCATCCAAGGATGGCCTGTTCGACAAGGCCAAGGGGCGCATCGTCGGCTCCGACCAGTTTTTGACCAAGCCTTTCAGCAAGGAAGAATTGCTGGATGCGATCCAGGCCCATGTGCCTGGATTCGCCGCCGTTTTGCCGCAGTAGGACACGCACAGTGACGCTAGGCCATCGGGCCCCGCGTCGACAAGAATGGGGAAGACCATGGCACGTATTCTGATCGTCGATGATTCGCCGACCGAAATGTACAAACTGACCGGCATGCTGGAAAAGCATGGTCATGAAGTGTTGAAAGCCGAAAACGGCGCCGACGGCGTGGCCCTGGCCCGCCAGGAAAAGCCCGACGCCGTCCTGATGGACATCGTCATGCCCGGCCTCAATGGTTTCCAGGCAACACGCCAGTTGACCAAGGACCCGGAAACCGGACACATCCCGGTGATCATCATCACCACCAAGGACCAGGACACCGACAAGGTCTGGGGCACGCGCCAGGGCGCCAAGGACTACCTGACCAAACCGGTCGATGAAGAGACCCTGATCAAGACCCTGAACAACGTGCTGGCCGGTTGATCGTCAGGCCATGAACGAGTCGCTGACGGCTTTCGAACTGCTGCTGCAGATCGACCAGCGCTGTCGTTTGCTGGCGGCGGACTTGCCGTCCCAGCCGACCCGTCGGGACAGCTGGAGCGGTATCGGTTTTCGCCTGGGCGAGCACTGGTACGTCGCGCCCATGAGTGAAGTCAGCGAAGTCTTGCATGAGCCGCGACTCACTCAGCTGCCGGGGGTCAAATCCTGGGTCAAGGGTGTCGCCAACCTGCGCGGGCGATTGCTGCCGGTCATGGATCTGAGCGGTTTCTTCGGGCACGAACTTTCGGCGGTGCGCCGCCAGCGCCGGGTGTTGGTGGTGGACCACGATGAGGTGTTTGCCGGGTTGCTGGTCGATGAAGTCTTCGGCCTCCAGCACTTTGCCCGGGACAGCCTGGAGCCGGTGCCGACAGACGAGTTGAAGGGGCCGGTGGCGGCATTCGTCCAGGGCCGGTTTCAGCGCGGGCAGTGCTGGCAGGTGTTCAGCCCGTTTGCGTTGACGCGGTCTCAGGGGTTCATGAACGTCGCGGTGTAAACGGAACAACAGCGATCCAATGTGGGAGCGGGCTTGCTCGCGAAGGCGGCAGTCCATTCAACATTGATTTTGGCTGATCTACCGCTTTCGCGAGCAAGCCCGCTCCCACAGGGTCCCGGGCAGGACAGGAAGTGGGTTAACAGGCGAGGACCGATGACAAAAACAAAAGCAGGCAAGCCAATGGAGGGGTCGCGCAGCCGGTCGCAGATCATCGTGCTGTTTATCGCGCTGATCGTCTTCATCATGCTGCTGTTCGCCAACTTCGCGTACCTCAACACCCAGGCGACCTACGACAAACAGTACATCGGCCACGCCGGCGAACTGCGCGTGTTGTCCCAGCGTATCGCCAAGAACGCCACTGAAGCGGCCGCCGGCAAGGCTGCCGCGTTCAAGTTGCTCAGCGATGCGCGTAACGATTTTGCCCGGCGCTGGGGCTATCTGAAGAAGGGCGACCCGGCCACCAGCCTGCCACCGGCCCCGGCCACTGTGCGTCCAGAGATGCGCGCGGTGCAACAGGACTGGGAACGCCTGCTGAAAAACACCGACGCGATTCTCTCCAGCGAGCAAACCGTACTGTCCCTGCATCAGGTCGCCGCGACGCTGGCCGAAACCGTGCCGCAGTTGCAGGTCGAGTACGAAAAAGTCGTCGAGATCCTCCTGCAACGGGGCGCCCCGGCGGCCCAGGTGGCCATGGCCCAGCGCCAATCGCTGCTGGCCGAGCGGATCCTCGGTGCGGTCAATACGGTATTGGCCGGCGACGAAAACTCACAGCAGGCCGCCGATGCGTTCGGGCGTGACGCGACGCAGTTCGGCAAGGTGCTCAACGGCATGCTCCAGGGCGACCCGGCGCTCAAGGTCAGTCAGGTCGAAGACCGCGACGCCCGTGCGCGACTGGCGGAAATTGCCGAGCTGTTCGAGTTCGTCTCGGGCTCGGTGGACGAGATCCTCGAAACCTCGCCCGAGCTGTTCAAGGTCCGTGAATCGGCCTCGAACATTTTCAGTCTCTCGCAAACCCTGCTCGACGAAGCCTCACACCTGGCCAGCGGTTTTGAAAACATGGTCGGCGGGCGCACCACCGACACCATAGGCGGTTATGTGCTGGGCTTGCTGGCGCTGACTTCGATCATCCTGATCGGCCTGGTGATGGTGCGCGAAACCAATCGCCAGCTGCGCGAAACCGCCGAGAAAAACGAGCGTAACCAGAACGCGATCATGCGTTTGCTCGACGAGATCGAAGACCTGGCCGACGGCGACCTCACGGTGACGGCCTCGGTGACGGAAGACTTTACCGGCACCATCGCCGACTCGATCAATTACTCCGTCGACCAGTTGCGCGATCTGGTCGCGACCATCAACCTCACCGCCGGCCAGGTCGCCGCCGCCGTGCAGGAAACCCAGGCCACCGCCATGCACCTGGCTCAGGCTTCGGAACATCAGGCCCAGCAGATTTCCGAGGCCTCGATGGCGATCAACGACATGGCCGAGTCCATCGACCAGGTGTCGGCCAATGCCGCTGAATCTTCGGCGGTTGCCGAGCGCTCGGTGGAAATTGCCAACAAGGGCAACGAGGTGGTGCACAACACCATCCACGGCATGGACAACATTCGCGAGCAGATCCAGGACACCGCCAAGCGCATCAAACGCCTTGGCGAGTCGTCCCAGGAAATCGGCGACATTGTCAGCCTGATCGATGACATTGCCGACCAGACCAACATCCTCGCCCTCAACGCGGCCATCCAGGCGTCCATGGCTGGCGACGCCGGTCGCGGTTTCGCCGTGGTGGCCGATGAGGTGCAGCGGCTGGCCGAGCGCTCCTCCGCCGCCACCCGGCAGATCGAGACTCTGGTGCGGGCGATCCAGACCGACACCAACGAAGCGGTCATCTCCATGGAGCAGACGACGACCGAAGTGGTGCGCGGCGCCCGTCTGGCGCAGGATGCCGGTGTGGCCCTGGAAGAAATCGAGGGTGTGTCGAAGACGCTCGCGGCGCTGATCCAGAGCATCTCCAATGCCGCGCAACAGCAGACGTCGTCGGCCGGCCAGATTTCCCTGACGATGAACGTGATCCAGCAGATCACCTCGCAGACGTCGTCGGGTTCCACCGCCACGGCCGACAGCATCGGCAACCTGGCTAAAATGGCCAGTCAGTTGCGCCGTTCGGTGTCCGGTTTCACCTTGCCGGATGCCAAGGCGCAGGTTGTGGACAAAGCTTGAACCGCCCATGGGTATCTGAATTGTGATTGGAGTGGTTATGGGTGATCGGCACGACTATGTGGCCCTCGAGTGGGTCAAGGGCGAGATTGCCGAAACGCTGAAACAGGCTCATCACGCGATTGAAAACCTGCTCGATGACCCGCAGGCGACGCACGCGCTGGATGAATGCCTTGCGTGCATCCATCAGGTCCACGGCAGTTTGCAGATGGTCGAATTCTACGGTGCGGCGTTGCTCGCCGAAGAGATGGAACAACTGGCCATGGCCTTGCAGGGCAACCGTGTCAGCCATCGCGACGAGGCGTTGCACCTGTTGATGCAGGCCCTCGGGCAGTTGCCGATCTACCTGGACCGGGTGCAAGGTGCGCGCCGCGACTTGCCACTGGTGGTGTTGCCCCTGATCAACGACCTGCGCAGCGCCCGTGGCGAAAGCCTGCTGTCGGAAACCAGCCTGTTCAGCCCGCAATTACCCGAGTTGCCTGCACTGGACGCAGAAACGCTGGCGCAGCTTGAGCCGGCCGAATTGCCCAATGTGCTGCGCAAGCTGCGGCAGATGCTGCAAATGGCGTTGGTCGGGTTCCTGCGTGAGCAGGACAACGAAACCAACCTCGATTACCTGGCCAAGGTATTCGTCCGCCTCGAAGCACTGTGCGCCAATGCCCCCCTGAGCCCGCTATGGCAGGTGGCCTCGGCGCTGGTCGAAGGCATGCAGGGCGGTGCGATCGCCAACAGCCCGGCCTTGCGCAGCCTGTTCAAGGATGCCGACAAGGAGCTCAAGCGCCTGCTTGAAGAAGGCATGCGCGGCATCAATCAACCGGCGCCACCGGAGCTGCTCAAGAGTTTGCTGTTCTACATAGCCAAGGCCGAACATCCCACCGGGCAGATGCTGACCATGAAAGAACGCTACTCACTGGACGACGCGCTGCCCGACAGCGCGATGGTCGATGAAGAACGCGCGCGGCTGGCCGGCCCCGACCGTGACGCCATGCGCTCGGTGCTGGCAGCGCTGTGCGAAGAGCTGGTGCGGGTCAAGGAGCGCCTGGATCTGTTCGTGCGCAGTGACCGCCAGCACACCGCTGACCTCGACAGCCTGCTGGCACCGCTACGGCAAATCGCCGATACCCTGGCGGTCCTGGGCTTCGGCCAGCCGCGCAAGGTGATCATCGATCAATTGGCGGTGGTGCTCAGCCTCGCCCAGGGCCAGCGCGAACCCAACGATGCGATCCTCATGGACGTTGCCGGGGCCTTGCTGTACGTCGAAGCGACACTGGCCGGCATGGTCGGCACCGTGGAGCCGGAGAGCCAGGATGACAATCGCCTGCCGACCACCGACCTGACGCAGATCCATCAGATCGTGATCAAGGAGGCCCGCATCTGTTTGCAGCAGGCCAAGGACATGATCGTCGACTACATCGACGCCGATTGGGACCGCCAGCATTTGCAGGCGCTGCCGGCCTTGCTGACCCAGGTACGCGGCGCGCTGGCGATGATTCCGTTGAGCCGGGCGGCGAGCCTGGTCGACACCTGCAATCACTTTATTCGCGAGCACCTGTTGCTCGAGCCGGGTCAACCGGGCTGGCAGGAACTGGACAGCCTGGCCGACGTGATCACCAGCATCGAGTACTACCTCGAGCGCCTCGGCGATGACCCGCAGGCGCAGGGTGAAAACCTGCTCGATGTCGCGGAAAAAAGCCTGGCGAGCCTCGGGTTTTTCCCCAGTGAGCAGCAGGTGCCCGTGCTGGACGAAGTGCTCAACCCGAGCGAAGCGCAGGTCATGCAGAGGATGCAGGAGCTGGATGACCCGCAGATCGTCCAGACCCTGGCCGATGTGCTCGCCAGCCCGGTTTCGAGCCTGAACCCGCCCGCCCTGGACACCCCGGGCAGCCTGCTGCCGCCACCCCCGGGCGAAGAACCGGTGGACGAGGAACTGCGCGAGGTGTTCCTTGAAGAGACCGACGAAGTCCTGGAAATCCTGCGCGAGTATTTGCCGCGCTGGTCAGCCAATCCTGACAGCCGCTCGGCCCTGAGCGAACTGCGCCGCGCCTTTCATACCCTCAAGGGCAGTGGTCGCATGGTGCGTGCCCTGGTGCTGGGCGAGCTGGCCTGGGCCGTGGAGAACCTGCTTAACCGCGTACTGGAAAACAGCGTGGAACCGGGGGCTACGGTGCAGCAACTCATCGGCGATGTGCTGCATCTGCTGCCGGAGTTGGTGGCTGAATACGCCGCCAATGCCCAGCGTCAGCGCAACGATGTCGACCACTTGGCCGCCCGCGCCCATGCCCTGGCCAAGGGCGACGAACCGGTGTCCGATGAGGATACGCAGGATGTCGCGGCCCTCGACCCGCTGTTGCTGGAGATCTTCCGCAAAGAGGCGCAAACCCACTTGGGCAGCCTCAATCGCTTCCTTGATCAGGCTGCCGAGCACGTGCCGTTGCAGGCCAGTGACGAATTGCAGCGCGCCTTGCACACCCTCAAGGGCAGTGCCTATATGGCCGGTGTCTTGCCGATTGCCGAGCTGGCCGCGCCACTGGATCAACTGGCCCGGGAGTACAAGGCGCACCTGATCGCGCTGGACCTGGACGAAGTGGAATTGCTGCTGGAGGCAGAAGGGCTGTTCCGCCTCGGTCTGCGCCAGCTCAAGACCGATCCGCTGGCGGAAATTCCCGGCGCCCTGCATTTGATTGAGCGAGCCAGAGCGCTGCTGGCCGAGCGCCTGGAAAACCTCCTGAACACTCCGAACACCGGGCTACGGATCAAGCGCGATCCGCAACTGATCAACAACTTTCTCGCCCAGGGCATGGACATCCTGCTGGACGCCGAGAGCCTGCTGCAACGTTGGCAGCAACACCCCGGCGAGCGCCAGGAACTCAGCGCGCTGCTGGATGAATTGACCACCCTCGGCGAAGGCGCCCACCTGGCCGACCTGCACCCGGTGGATGAGCTGTGCGAGGCGTTGCTCGACCTCTACGGTGCCGTGGAAGAAAGCAGCCTGGCGGTCAGCGAGCGGTTTTTCCATGAGGCTCAGGGTGCCCACGAAGCGCTGATCAACATGCTCGACGAACTGGCCGCCGGTCAGGAAGTCAGCCCGCAGCCGCAACGGATCAGGGCCTTGCGCGAGCTGCTCGACGAGAGCCTCGACCCGTCGGCCATGGGCCTGATCCGCAGTGATGGCAGCCGCACCCTGAGCATCCGCGAATTGGGCGCAGCCACCGCCGATCTAGAGCACACGCTACCCCCTGCCCCTGTGGGAGCGAGCTCGCTCGCGATGGACTCAAATGCGCCGCGCTTATCCAATGACAACGCGTCATCGTTAACGCCCATCGCGAGCGAGCTCGCTCCTACAGGAGAGGGGCGCGAACTGGACGATGAAATCGTTGCGATCTTCCTTGAAGAAGCGGTGGATATCCTCGAAAGCGCCGGTCAGGCCCTGCAACGCTGGTTGCGTGACTCGGACAACGCCGCGCCGCTGTCGTCCCTGCAACGGGACTTGCACACCCTCAAAGGCGGCGCGCGCATGGCCGAGGTCGGGCCGGTTGGCGATCTGGCCCATGAACTGGAAAGCCTTTACGAAGGCCTGGTGGATCGTCGCTACGCCTACAGCGACTCATTGGCGGTGCTGTTGCAGCAGAGCCATGACCGCTTGGCGCAATACCTTGAACAGTTACAGCACAACCAGCCCCTGGGCGATTGCGCTGAGCTGATCGAGGCCATTCGCGTCTACCGGCAGGGCCACTCGGGTGCCGCCGAGGTCAGCGAACTGGCGGCCACCAATGACTCGGCCGCCCATGATCCGGAGTTGCTGGAGATCTTCCTCGAGGAAGGCTTCGACATCATCGAAAGCTCCGGTGCGGCGCTTGAGCGTTGGCAGGCCCAGCCTTCAAGTCGCCAGGAAGTGGAAACCCTGCTGCGCGACCTGCACACCCTCAAGGGCGGCGCGCGCATGGTGGAAATCGCCGCGATTGGCGACCTGGCCCATGAGCTGGAATTCCTCTACGAAGGCTTGTCCACCGGCGTGCTGCAACCGACGGCGCCGTTGTTCGCGCTGTTGCAACGCAGCCATGACCGCCTGGCGCAGATGCTCGACGCGGCCCGCGCCGGTGAGCCGATGCCGCCCGCCGACCGCTTGATCGATGCGATCAAGAACTTCAGCCACCCGGCCGTGCCCGAAGCGCCCACGCCGGTTGCGTCGCCGGCCACGCCCAAGGCCGAGCCACTGACGCCGCCGTCCGATGTCGGCGCCGACATGGTCAAGGTCTCGGCGGAGCTGCTCGACGATCTGGTCAACCTGGCTGGTGAAACATCGATCTTCCGTGGTCGGATCGAACAGCAGGTCAACGATGCGCACATCGCCCTGAGCGAGATGGAAACCACCATCGAGCGCATGCGCGACCAGTTGCGCCGCCTCGATACCGAAACCCAGGGGCGGATCCTCAGCCGCCAGCAAGTCGACGCCGAACGCCTGGGCTATGAAGAGTTCGACCCGCTGGAAATGGACCGCCACTCTCAATTGCAGCAACTGTCCCGCGCGCTGTTCGAATCGGCCTCTGACTTGCTCGACCTCAAGGAAACCCTCGAACGACGCAATCACGACACGGAAAACCTGCTGCAACAGCAGGGCCGAATCAACACCGAGTTGCAGGAAGGGCTGATGCGCACGCGCATGGTGCCGTTCGAACGGATGCTCCCGCGTTTGCAGCGCATCGTCCGGCAGGTGTCCAGCGAACTGGGCAAGGACGTGGATTTCATCGTCGATAACGCCGAAGGCGAGATGGATCGCAACGTCCTCGAACGCATGGCCGCGCCGCTGGAGCACATGCTGCGCAACGCCGTCGACCACGGCCTGGAGTCTGTCGAAGCGCGGCTGGCGGCGGGGAAACCGGCCAAGGGTAAAATCACCCTCGATCTGCTGCGTGAAGGCGGCGACATCATTTTCGACATTCGCGACGACGGCGCCGGTGTGCCGCTGGACGCGGTGCGACGCAAGGCGATCAAGCGCGGCCTGCTCGCCCCGGACAGCGTCATCAGTGATCACGACGTGTTGCAGTTCATCCTGCAACCGGGGTTTTCCACGGCCGAGAAAATCACCCAGATCTCCGGGCGCGGCGTCGGCATGGACGTGGTGCACGAAGAGGTGCGGCAACTGGGCGGCACCATGAGCATCGACTCGGTGCCCGGGCAGGGCGTGCATTTCCGCATTCGCCTGCCGTTCACCGTATCGGTCAACCGGGCGCTGATGGTGCAGTGCGGTGAGGACCAATACGCGATCCCGCTCAATACCATCGACGGCATCGTTCGCGTCCTGCCCAATGAGCTTGAAGTCTATTTCCGTTTCGATTCGCCCACCTACGAATACGCCGGGCAACGTTACGAGCTGTGCTATCTGGGCGAGCTGCTGAAAACCATCCCGCGCCCGAAACTGTTGGGCCAGAGCCTGCCATTGCCGGTGCTGCTGGTGCAGTGCAACGAACGGCACATCGCGGTGCTGGTGGACGCCATGGCCGGCACTCGCGAGATCGTGGTCAAGAGCCTGGGGCCGCAGTTTGCGGCGGTGCAAGGGGTGTCCGGGGCGACGATTCTCGGCGATGGCCGGGTGGTGCTGATTCTGGATCTGCTGGCGCCGATTCGCGCCATGCAGGCCCGCGTACCCCAGCGTCCCGCGGGGCAGGAGGTCGAGGTCGAACCGCATCGGCCGTTGCTGGTGATGGTGGTCGACGACTCGGTCACCGTGCGCAAGGTCACCAGCCGCTTGCTCGAACGCCACGGCATGAACGTGCTGACCGCCAAGGACGGGGTCGATGCCATGCTGCTGCTGGAAGAGCACATGCCCGACCTGATGCTGCTGGACATCGAGATGCCGCGCATGGACGGCTTCGAGGTCGCGACCCAGGTGCGCAACGACGAACGCCTGCAGCACCTGCCGATCATCATGATCACCTCCCGCACCGGGCAGAAGCACCGCGACCGCGCCATGGCCATCGGCGTCAACGACTACCTGGGCAAGCCGTACCAGGAATCGGTGCTGCTCGAAAGCATCGCCTTTTGGAGCAAGACCCATGCTTGAACACCGCACCAGCAACCTCACCGGCCTGCTGCTGCCGTTGGCCGACCGCAACCTGATCCTGCCCAACGTCGCCGTGGCCGAGCTGATCGACTATCAGCAACCGGGGACCTTCGATCTCGACACACCGCCGTGGTACCTGGGCCTGGTGACATGGCGCGAACGGCAGATACCGCTGCTGAGTTTCGAGTCGGCCTGCGGGCAGAAAACTGTCATTGGCGAGCGTGCGCGGATCGTCATTCTCAACGCTCTCGGCGGGCGACCGGAGCTGAAGTTCATCGCGCTGCTGGTGCAAGGGATTCCGCGCTCGTGCAAGCTCGACAGCCAGTTGAGTTACGTGGATGTGCCGTTGTGTGCGCTGGAGCAGGCGGCGGTGCAGGTGGCGGAACAGGTGGCGAAGGTGCCGGATTTGCTGGCGCTGGAGGCGCTGCTTGTGAATGCCGGGTTGGTCGACTGATTGCGGTTTTTGTATAGATTTTGCTGGCCTCTTCGCGAGCAAGCCCGCTCCCACACTGGATTTGTGTTCGCCGCCGACCCAGTGTGGGAGCGGGCTTGCTCGCGAAGGCGTCAGTCCAGACAACCATTACCCTGAGCGTAACGATCAGCCACTCTGCTTGATTGATGCCCCCACCCAACACTCCTAATGTGACCCCCACGACAGCGAACCCGTGGAGTGGTCATGACAACAACAATATCCCCCGACTCGCGATGGACGCGGCGGCGCAGCGAAAAGCAGCGGCGTCTCGAGCTGGTGCGAGGTCTTGCCGACGGTGTGGTGTTGCCCACCGATAACATCGTCGCGGCGCTGGAGGCGTTGATCCTGCCGGGCGACCGCGTGGTGCTCGAAGGCAACAACCAGAAGCAGGCGGATTTCCTTTCACGTTCCCTGGCCAAGGCCGACCCCGCGAAGTTGCATGACTTGCACATGATCATGCCCAGCGTCGGGCGCTCCGAGCACCTGGACCTGTTCGAACGCGGCATCGCGCGCAAGCTCGACTTCTCTTTCGCCGGCACCCAAAGCCTGCGCATCAGCCAGTTGCTCGAAGACGGCCTGCTGGAAATCGGCGCGATCCACACCTACATCGAGCTCTACGCACGGCTGGTGGTGGACCTGATTCCCAACGTCGTGCTCTCGGCCGGCTTCATGGCCGACCGCGCCGGCAACATCTACACCGGGCCGAGCACCGAAGACACCCCGGCACTGATCGAACCGGCGGCCTTCAGCGACGGCATCGTCATCGTCCAGGTCAACCAGTTGGTGGACGACGTCAGCGACCTGCCGCGCGTCGACATTCCCGCCTCCTGGGTCGACTTCGTGGTGGTGGCCGACAAACCGTTCTACATCGAACCGCTTTTCACCCGCGATCCACGGCACATCAAGCCGGTGCACGTGCTGATGGCGATGATGGCGATTCGCGGCATCTACGAAAAACACAACGTGCAGTCCCTCAACCACGGCATCGGTTTCAACACCGCGGCCATCGAGCTGATCCTGCCGACCTACGGCGAATCCCTCGGCCTCAAAGGCAAGATCTGCCGCAACTGGACGCTCAATCCGCACCCGACCCTGATTCCGGCGATTGAAAGTGGCTGGGTCGAAAGCGTGCATTGCTTCGGCACCGAACTGGGGATGGAGAACTACATTGCAGCGCGGCCGGATGTGTTCTTTACCGGGCGCGACGGTTCCCTGCGTTCCAACCGGATGTTCAGCCAACTGGCCGGGCAATACGCCGTGGACCTGTTCATCGGTGCGACCTTGCAGGTCGATGGCGACGGCCATTCCTCCACCGTGACCCGTGGGCGCCTGGCCGGTTTCGGCGGTGCGCCGAACATGGGCCACGACCCGCGCGGTCGTCGCCACGGTACACCCGCCTGGCTCGACATGCGCAACACCGACGTGGCCGAGCCGATGCTCGAGCGCGGCAAGAAACTCGTGGTGCAGATGGTCGAGACCTTCCAGGAGGGCGGCAAACCGACCTTCGTCGAAACCCTTGATGCCGTTGAGGTGGCGAAGAAAAGCGGCATGCCGCTGGCACCGATCATGGTCTACGGCGACGACGTCACCCATTTGTTGACCGAAGAAGGCATCGCCTACCTGTACAAGGCGCGCTCGCTGGAAGAACGCCAGGCGATGATCGCCGCCGTCGCCGGGGTGACCGCCATCGGCCTGCGCCACAACCCCAAAGACACCGCGCGCATGCGCCGCGAAGGCCTGATCGCCTTGCCCGAAGACCTCGGCATCCGTCGCACCGACGCCACCCGCGAACTGCTCGCGGCGAAAAGCGTGGCCGATCTGGTGGAGTGGTCCGGTGGCCTCTACAACCCGCCCGCCAAGTTCAGGAGCTGGTAATGCACGCACTCAACCTGCAACCCAAAACCCTGAGCCTGGCCGAGCGGCTGGCGGACCTGGCGGTGGACGCGCTGATCGACGAGGCTGATCTGTCGCCGAAGCCGGCACTGGTCGACCGTCGTGGCAATGGCGCCCACACCGATTTGAACTTGGGGCTGATGCACGCTTCGGCGCTGTCCCTGTGGCCAGCCTTCAAGGCGATGGCCGATGCCGCGATAGCGTTCGGTGAGATCGGCTTGCCCTTGCGCGAAGCCGTGGGCCGGATCGGTCGCGAAGGCGAGCAAGCGATGCTCGACACCACGGGCGGCGTGAATACTCATCGGGGGGCGATCTGGGCCTTGGGCCTGTTGGTCACTGCCGCTGCGCTGGACCCTGAATCCACGGCTGCAAGCAGCGTATCGATTCGTGCGGCGCGTCTGGCGCTGCTCGATGACCGTTACGCACCGCGTTCACTCAGCCACGGTGCTCAAGTCGCCCAACGCTACGGCGCTAGGGGCGCCCGTGAAGAAGCGCAACTGGGCTTCCCAGCGGTGTTGCAACGCGCGTTGCCGCAACTCAAATGCAGCCGCGCCGCCGGCCATGGCGAACAGAACGCCCGGCTCGATGCACTGCTGGCGATCATGACGAATCTGGCCGACACCTGCGTGCTGTACCGCGCTGGAGAACAAGGTCTGCACACCATGCAACTCGGCGCCCAGGCCGTGCTCGATGCCGGGGGTAGCGCCAGCCTCGCCGGACGTCGCCGCCTGCATGAGCTGGACCAACAACTCATCGCGTTGAATGCCTCGCCCGGCGGCGCTGCCGACCTGCTCGCAGCCTGCCTGTTCATCGACCGTATCGAGTCGGGCGACAGCCTCAAACAGGGAGCTTTCTGATGGAAACCTTATCTTTTGAATTCCCCGCCGGGCAGCCGCCACGTGGCCGCACCCTGGTGGGTTGTGTCGGCTCGGGCGATCTGGAAGTGCTGATCGAACCGGGTCAGGCCGGCAAGCTGACGATCAACGTGCAGACCTCGGTCAATGGCAGTGAACAACGCTGGCAGCATCTGTTCGCACGGATGTTCGATGGCCAGACGCCGCCGGCGATGGCCATCGACATCCACGATTTCGGCGCGACCCCCGGCGTGGTGCGCCTGCGTCTGGAACAGGGTTTCGAGGAGATCGGCCATGACTGACAGCGCATCCCTGCTGAACAAGCACAGCTTCGTCGAACTCGGTGCGCGGCAACGGGCCAAGGCCCTGCTCGACGCCGGCACCTTCCGCGAACTGCTCGATCCCTTTCAACGGATCATGTCGCCATGGCTGTCGCGCCAGGGCGTGGTGCCGCAAGCCGACGACGGCGTGGTGATCGTCAAGGGCAACCTTGATGGGTTGCCGGTGGTGATCGCCGCCATTGAAGGCGCGTTCCAGGGCGGCAGCCTCGGTGAAGTCGGCGGGGCAAAAATCGCCGGTGCGCTGGAACTGGCCGCCGAAGACAACCGCAACGGCATCCCGACCCGCGCCGTGCTGCTGCTGGAAACCGGCGGCGTACGTTTGCAGGAAGCCAACCTAGGCCTGGCGGCGATTGCCGACATCCACGCGGCGATTGTCGATTTGCAGCAGTACCAACCCGTGGTCGGAGTCGTGGCGGGCAGCGTCGGTTGCTTTGGCGGCATGTCGATTGCTGCCGGGTTGTGCAGCTACCTGTTGGTGACCCAGGAAGCGCGACTGGGTCTGAATGGGCCGCAGGTGATTGAACAGGAGGCCGGGCTTGAAGAGTACGACTCCCGCGACCGGCCCTTCATCTGGAGCCTGACCGGTGGCGAACAGCGCTTCGCCAGTGGTCTGGTGGATCGCTATGTGGCCGACGACGTGGCGCAGATTCGCCAGCAGGTGGGTGAGTTGCTCCAGCAAGGTTTGCCTGCGCAACCACGCAGTCGTCAGGCCGAACTGTTCCTGCAACGCCTGGCACGCCTGGACGCCGAGCCGCAAATCGAGCCGTCCGTGGTTCGCGATCTGTACCAAGGAGAACGCCCATGAGCTCGTATTCCCTGCGTGGTTTGAACTGGTTCAACGCCTTGAGTGCCGGGGCGAAAGCGGTCGAGGCTTTGCCGGCTTCGCTGAAGGTCGCGGACGGTGCGCTGGGCGATCAGCCCGTTCGTTTCATCGCGGTAGTGGCCGACCCGGAAAACCGCTTCGTCCGTGCACGCAATGGCGAAGTGGGTTTGCTCGAAGGCTGGGGCCTGGCCAAGGCTGTGGATGAAGTCATCGCCGCCGATCAGAACAAGGCCCGCAAGCGCGCCCTGATCGCCATTGTCGACGTGCCGAGCCAGGCCTATGGTCGCCGCGAAGAAGCGCTCGGCATCCATCAGGCGTTGGCCGCAGCGGCGGGCAGTTACGCCCGTGCCCGTCTGGCCGGCCATGCGGTGATCGGTTTGCTGGTGGGCAAGGCGATGTCCGGGGCGTTCCTGGCCCACGGCTATCAGGCCAATCGCTTGATCGCCCTGCGCGATCCGGGGGTGATGGTGCATGCCATGGGCAAGGCGTCGGCGGCGCGGGTGACCTTGCGCAGTGTCGAAGAACTCGAAGCCCTGGCGGCCAGCGTGCCGCCGATGGCCTATGACATCGACAGCTATGCCAGCCTCGGGCTGCTGTGGGAAACCTTGTCGGTGGAGCAGATCGAGCAGCCGACTGCGGCGGATCTGGCGCGGGTGACCGAGTGCCTGGGTCAGGCGATGGGCGATATCGCCGAGAAGGGGGCAGATCTCAGCGGTCGTCTCGGTGCGGCCAATCGTGCGGCGTCGAGCAAGGTTCGCCAATTGCTGAGGGCACAGTGGTGAGTGCGCTTCTGGCTCACGACCTGCTGTGGGGCATGACCCCGCGGCAGGTGTCTGCGGATGCCCCGACCTGGGTGATCGACTCGATCAGTGCCGGCCAGCCGGTGGTGGTCCGTCGCGCCTTGAGCGCGGCGGGGCAGGTGGCGGTGGGTGTGCGCGGACCGTTGCGCGAGCAGCGGTTTGCGACACAGATGGAAGTCGCCGCCATCACACGGCGGGTGCGGCCGGAAGAACTTTGCCATGTTCAAGGCCTGCGTGACTTCCCGGCGCTGCGTGCCTTGGCGCAACTGCGTTCGCACCTTGATGAGAGTGGCTGGGTCTGGGGTGTCAGTGGCAGTGCCGGGTTTGAGTTGGCCAGCGGGTTTGCCGCGCTGCACGAGGGCAGCGATCTCGATCTGATCCTGCGTACACCGCGTCCGTTGAGTCGTGCCGATGCGCAGGCGCTGGTGGCCGTTCTCGACACGGCCGTGTGCCGTGTGGACCTGCAGTTGCAGACACCCTTGGGCGCCGTTGCCTTGCGCGAATGGGCCGGCACTGCGTCGCGGGTCCTGCTGAAAAATGCCACTCAGGCCCGTCTGGTCACTGCCCCGTGGCATCCACAGGAGCAGGCAGCGTGAGCAGCTTGCTGGTGTTCCCCGGCCAAGGTGCGCAGCAACCCGGCATGCTGGCGCGTTTGCCTGGGGAAACGTTGAACGAGGCGAGCGATTGGCTCGGTGAAGACGTGACGCAGCTGGATTCTGCCGAAGCACTGCGGTCGACGAGGGCGGTTCAGCTTTGCCTGCTGATCGCTGGCGTCGCCGCTTCACGCCAGCTGGCCATGGCCCCGGACTACGTGGCCGGCTTGTCGATCGGCGCTTATCCGGCGGCAGTGGTGGCGGGTGCCTTGGGTTTCAGCGATGCGCTGCATCTGGTCAGCCTGCGCGGTGAGCTGATGCAGCAGGCTTATCCACAGGGCTACGGCATGACCGCGATCATCGGTCTGGAGCTGGCCTTGGTGGAAGATTTGTTGGCGCAGGTCCACAGCGCCAATGCGCCGGTCTATCTGGCCAATATCAACGCCGATAACCAGGTAGTGATTGCCGGCAGCGATGCAGCGATGAAAGCGGTGGCGGAGTTGGCGAAAGGTTGCGGAGCTGGCCTGGTCAAGCGTCTGGCAGTGAGCGTGCCATCCCACTGCCCATTACTTGAAGCACCCGCGCAACAGTTGGCCGAAGCCTTCGCCAAGGTGCCGCTGCAAACCCCGAAGGTGGGCTATCTGAGCGGCAGCCGTGCGCGTCCGCTGATCAAGCCTGAAGCCTTGCGTGACGACCTGGCTTTCAACATGTGCCGCATCGTCGATTGGCGCGGCACGGTACAAAGCGCCTACGAGCGCGGCGTACGTCTACAGATCGAACTGCCGCCCGGTGCGGTGCTGACCGGGCTGGCGCGCCGGGTGTTCGAGCAGGGCACCGTGATTGCCTTCGACGGTGCGCGGCTCGATACCCTGCAGGCGCTGATGCGTGAGGAGGGAAGCCGCCACTCCTGAAACTCAGGCTTCGAACAACAAAAACAACATTCGAAATGCACTTTGAGGACTACGACAATGATTATTTACGGTGTGGCGCTGTTGGCGATCTGTACGCTGGCAGGGGTGATCATGGGTGACATGCTCGGGGCGTTGCTGGGCGTGAAGTCAAACGTCGGCGGCGTCGGGATCGCGATGATCCTGCTGATTTGCGCACGGTTGTGGATGCACAGGCGTGGCGGCATGACCCGGGAGTGCGAGATGGGCGTCGGCTTCTGGGGCGCGATGTACATCCCGGTGGTGGTGGCGATGGCGGCGCAACAAAACGTGGTCACGGCGCTGCACGGTGGCCCGGTGGCGGTGTTGGCGGCGATCGGTTCGGTGGTGGTTTGCGGTTGCACCATTGCCCTGATCAGCCGGACCCACAAAGGCGAACCCTTGCCCGATGAAGCGGCGGATGTAACGTCGGTTGGCGCACCGGCAGGAGGTCGCTGATATGTGGGATTTGATCAAGAACGGTCTGGAACACAACGGTCTGGTCACTGCATTCGCCTTCGTCGGCGTGATCATGTGGGTGTCAGTGGTGATCTCCAAACGCCTGACCTTCGGACGCATCCACGGTTCGGCGATTGCCATCGTCATCGGCCTGGTGCTGGCCTGGGTTGGCGGAACTATGACCGGCGGGCAAAAGGGCCTGGCGGACTTGACGCTGTTTTCCGGTATCGGGTTGATGGGTGGTGCCATGCTGCGGGACTTTGCCATCGTCGCCACGGCATTCGAGGTGCAGGCCACCGAAGCGAAAAAGGCCGGTTTGATCGGCGTGATCGCGCTTTTGTTGGGCACGGTGCTGCCGTTTATCGTCGGCGCGTGCATGGCCTGGGTATTCGGTTACCGCGATGCGGTGAGCATGACCACCATTGGCGCTGGTGCGGTGACCTACATCGTCGGGCCAGTGACCGGGGCCGCGATTGGCGCCAGTTCCGATGTGGTGGCGCTGTCGATTGCCACCGGCCTGATCAAGGCGATCCTGGTGATGGTCGGTACACCGATGGCGGCGCGCTGGATGGGCCTGGACAACCCGCGCTCGGCGATGGTGTTCGGCGGGCTGGCCGGCACTGTGAGCGGTGTGACGGCGGGGCTGGCGGCGACAGATCGACGCCTGGTGCCTTATGGCGCGTTGACCGCGACCTTCCACACCGGGCTTGGCTGTCTGCTCGGGCCTTCGCTGTTGTTCTTCATTGTTCGCGGGATTGTCGGCTAGGTTCAGGGGCTGAGTTTTCGGGTCTGACGCTTTCGCGAGCAAGCCCGCTCCCACATTTGGAATGCGGTCGAATGTGGGAGCGGGCTTGCTCGCGAAGGGCGCGACTCGGTTTCAAGCCTGCCGATTGGCATACATCCGACACTCCGCCAGCAACGCCAGCAGGTTTGGATCACGCTCCTTGGCCTTCAGAAACACCACGCCAATGTGTTGCTGTAACCGATACTTTTCCTGCAACGGGATCAGCTTCACCCGATTCTCATACACCGCCGCAATCCGTCCCGGCAGCAACGCATAACCCACGCCCGAACTGACCATGCTCAGCAGGGTGAATATGTCGTTGACCTGCATCGCCACCTTCGGCTCGAACCCTGCCTGCTCGAATACCCGCTTGCCGTCCTGATGGGTGGCGAAGCCCTGGGTCAGGGTGATGAAGGTTTCGTCGCGGACCTCGGCCAGGTCGACTTCAGTCCGCTGGGCAAACTTCGAGTCGGCGGGTGTGGCGAGGAAGATGTCATCGGAAAACAACGGGATCTGTTCGCAATCCGGGTCGTTGATGCTGTCGTCCAGCGACACCAGGATCGCATCGACTTCCATGTTCTTGAGCTTGTAGAGCAGGTCGATGTTGGAGCCCAGAATCAGGTCGATGTTGAGTTCGCTGCGGCGGATTTTCAGGCCCATGATCAGTTGCGGTACGGTCTTCACCGTCAGCGAATACAGCGAGCCCAACTTGAAACGCTCGGCCGAGAACCCAGCGGCCTCGCGGGTCAGGCGCACGCTTTCGACGACATCCTGAATCAGCTTCTGCGCCCGCTCTTCCAGCACATAGGCGCTTTCCAGCGGCGTCAGGCTACGGCCTTCGTGCTTGAACAACGGACAGCGCAGGGCACTTTCCAGGGAATGGATCGCCCGATGCACGCTGACGTTGCTGGTCTGCAATTCGGCGGCGGCGCGTGCCAGGTTGCCGGTGCGCATGAAGGCCAGGAACACCTCGAGTTTTTTCAGGGTCAACTCTTCATCGATCAGCATGGGGCGGACTCTTTTTGGTATCGGTCAATTGTGCCCGTTAAACACGGAGCGTTGTAGGAGCTGCCGAAGGCTGCGATCTTTTGACGTTGAAGATCAAAAGATCGCAGCCTTCGGCAGCTCCTACAGGAATCGTGACGTACGGAAACATTGCACTTTTACGCTTGAGGCTTGAGCCTTGTTTTGCGGTAACCATTTTTTAAGGCGGGTAATCGATGTATCACGGGGAAAGACTGAACGCCTGGACGCATCTGGCCGGGGCGGTGGCGGCGTTTATCGGCGGGGTGTGGCTGATTGTGCTGGCCAGTCTCGACGGCAGCCCGTGGAAGATTGTCAGCATGGCGATCTACGCCTTTACCTTGCTGGTGCTTTACAGCGCATCGACCGTGTACCACAGCGTGCGCGGGCGCAAGAAAGCGATCATGCAGAAGGTCGATCACTTCTCGATCTACCTGTTGATCGCCGGCAGCTACACGCCGTTCTGCCTGGTGACCCTGCGCGGGCCGTGGGGCTGGACCTTGTTCGGGATTGTCTGGGGGCTGGCGCTGATCGGCATCCTGCAAGAAATCAAGCCGCGCTCGGAGGCGCGGATTCTGTCGATCGTGATTTATGCGGTGATGGGCTGGATTGTGCTGGTGGCGGTCAAGCCGCTGCTCGCGGCGCTGGGCGGCGCCGGGTTTGCGTGGTTGGCCTCGGGCGGGGTGTTGTACACCGTGGGGATTATCTTTTTTGCCCTTGATCATCGCCTGCGCCATGCCCACGGGATCTGGCATCTGTTCGTGATCGCCGGGAGCTTGCTGCACTTTGTGGCGATTTTCTTTTATGTCCTTTAAGGCCGTACCGGGGCCAACCGATCCAGTTGCTCCCGGGCTCGGCGGCTGAACACCTGCAACAGGTCGTTCAAGGTATGGGGCGGTGGTTCGGCGGCACGGGTCACTGCGTACAGGGTGATGGGTAACGGCGGTGCCAGAGGGCGGATCATTGTGTTGGCGGGAGAGGCGCCAAGGGCGGTGAACGGATCGATCACCGCCAGGCCCGCGCCGGATTCCACCATCGCCCGTGCCAGTGAGTAGGTTTGCACGGCGATGCGTACCCGGGGCGGCGGTTCGACCGCTTCCAGGTAACTGTCGAGCCGCGCGGCCAGTGGATCGGCGCTGGATAAACCGATCAGTGGCGCATCCGCCAGCGCCATCAGCGGCAACGGTTTACCCACCTCTTCCTGAGGCCAGTAACCACTCGGCGCCAGCGCCACCAGCACGCCGGACGCCAGCGCCTGGGCCTTGAGTCCCGGGTGATCCGGGCGTTGCAGGGTCAGGGCGACATCCACTTCGCGCATCAACAGGTTCTGTACCAGTTCGCGACTGTGGGCACTGGAGAGTTCGCAAGCGATGTCCGGGTAACGCCCGGTCCATTCGTGAATGGCTGGCGGCAGCAATGACAGGGCCAGCGCCGGGGTGGCGCCGATGCGCAGGCTGTGGCCCGGTTCGCGGCGCAGGCTCTGCGCCAAGCGTCGCACGCCTTGCAGGCTTTCACTGACCTTGTCCACTTCACGCTCCAGCTCCAGCGCTTCCGGCGTCGCCTGCAACTTGCCGCGTACCCGCAGGAACAGCGGGAAACCCAATTGTTGCTCGGCGTGCTGCAACACCTTGCTCACCGCTGGCTGCGAGACGTGCAGCAATTGCGCGGCAGCGCTGATCGAACCGGTCTGGCGGATGGCCTGGAAAATCTCGATATGGCGAAGGCGCATGGCAAGTCCATAACCTTTGTTTATGGGTTTGCCATCTTTATGCATTGTTCAACGTCTGTCACCTGGCTCTAACCTTGGCTTCGTCTTCACAACGGTTTTAAGGACTGAAATGGCTCAGCGTGTGTGCATCATCGGTGGCGGTGTGATTGGCCTGGCAACGGCCTATGCGCTGGTGCGCGACGGCTTTGAGGTGACGGTGGTCGAGGCGCGGGACTCGCTGGGCAGCGAAACCAGCTTCGCCAACGGCGGCCAGTTGTCCTATCGCTATGTCGCACCCCTGGCCGACGCCGGTGTGCCTTTGCAAGCCATTGGCTGGATGCTGCGCGGCGACTCACCATTGAAGCTGCGCCCGCGCTTTGACCCGGCCCAGTGGCGCTGGATGGCATCGTTCCTCGGCGCCTGCCGCCGCTCGGTCAACCGCGAGAACGCCGCGCACCTGCTGCGCCTGGCGCTGTTCAGCCAGGACACATTGGAGTCCTGGCGCGAGGGCGATGGGCTGACGGGATTCCAGTGGCGGCGCAATGGCAAACTGGTGACTTTCCGTCAGAACAGCAGCTTCGAGCATGCGCGCCTGAGCCTGTCCGACCCGCAGCAACAGCAGGTGTTGTCGCCGGCCGAATGCGCGCAACTGGAACCGGCGCTGATCGATGCGCCCTTTGTCGGGGCGATCTACACCCCGGACGAAGAGGTGGGCGACTGCCACGGTTTTTGCCAGCAACTGGCCGCCCGGCTGCAAGCGTCCGGCCGTTGCGAGTTTCGTCTCGGGCAAGCGGTAACCGGCATCCGTCACAGCAACGGCAGCGTCAACGCCATCGAACTGGGCGAGCTAGTGCTGCCGGTCGATCAACTGGTGATCGCCGCCGGTCACCGCAGTCCGCTGTTGGCGTTGCCCGGGCTGCAACTGCCGCTTTATCCGCTCAAGGGCTACAGCCTGACCGTGCCGATCGGCGCCGGCCACCGGGCGCCGGACGTGAGCATCACCGACTACGACCGCAAGATCGTCTACGCCCGCATCGGCAAACAATTACGAGTGGCGGCGATGGTCGACATTGTCGGCTTCGACCCTGCTTTGGACCCCAAGCGCCTGGCGCTGATCAAGCGTCAGGCCCATGACA
Organism: Pseudomonas sp. FW305-70; assembly: GCF_058783925.1. Lineage (NCBI taxonomy): Bacteria > Pseudomonadati > Pseudomonadota > Gammaproteobacteria > Pseudomonadales > Pseudomonadaceae > Pseudomonas > Pseudomonas sp. FW305-70. Next base: position 33,311 of record NZ_JBYSYZ010000005.1, on the reverse strand, counting down.
CCTTTCCAAATGCCGGCGCCTATGACGAAGCCGTCGAGTGGGCTGGCATGCGCCCGGCCACCCCTAGCGGCGTGCCGTTGCTGGGCGCGACGGCGTATCGCAACCTGTGGCTCAACCTCGGCCACGGCGCGCTGGGATTCACCCTGGCCTGCGGCAGCGGGCGCTTGCTCAGTGAGCTGATCGGCGAGCGCCAGCCGTCCATTGATCTGCAGGGTTTCAGCCACCGGGCCGCCTGAATACTGATTTCTGAAGAGGACACTGCAATGACCATTACCCGACTGCACAGCAACCCGCGCCTGTCTGGCGCCGTGACCTTTGGCGACCTGGTGTTTCTCTCCGGGCAGGTGCCGGGCGATGCCCGGGATGCCAGCGGCCAGACCCGCGAAGTGCTGGCGAAAATCGATACCTTGCTGGCCGAGGCGGGCAGCGACAAGGATCATCTGCTCAGTGCGACCATTTACCTGAAGAACATCACCGAGGATTTCGCCGCGATGAACGAGGTCTGGTCGGCCTGGCTATCGCCGGGGCAGGCACCGAGCCGCACCACCGTGCAGGCCGAACTGGCCCGCCCGCAGGTGCTGGTGGAAATCACCGTCATCGCTGCACGCGTCTGATAAACCAACACCCACAACGGAGAATAACAATGCAAAAAATCACGTTGCTCGCTTGTACGCTTGGCCTGTTGCTCGGCAGTCAGGTTCAGGCCAATGAAGCGCCGCTGACCGGCACCCTGAGCAAAATCGCCAGCGCCAACAGCATCACCCTGGGCTATCGCGATGCTTCGGTGCCGTTCTCCTACGTGGGTGATCACAGCGGCACGCCGATGGGTTACTCGGTGGATCTGGCGGGCAAGATCGTCGAGCGCATCCAGCAGCAACTGGCGCTACCGGACTTGAAGGTGAAGTACAACCTGGTGACCTCGCAGACCCGTATTCCACTGGTGCAAAACGGCACCGTGGACCTGGAGTGCGGCTCTACCGGCGTGACTGCCGAACGACAGAAGCAGGTGGCGTTCTCTTATGGTTTCATCTACGTCAAAGGCCAGTTGCTGACCGCGAAGGACAGCGGGATCAAGAGCTTCGCTGACCTGCGCGGCAAGAACGTGGTGACCACCGCCGGCACCACCAACGAGCGCTTCCTGAAAAGCTACAACGTCGATCACAAGATCGACATGTTCGTGATCAGCGCCAAGGACCACGGCGAAGCCTTCCAGATGCTGCAGTCGGGCCGGGCGGTGGCGTTCTACATGGACGACGCGCTGCTCTATGGCGAGCGCGCAAAGGCCAACGACCCGCACAAATGGGTGGTGGTCGGGGAGGAGCAATCGCGGGAGATCTACAGCTGCATGGTGCGCAAGGACGATCCGCAGTTTCTGGCGCTGGTCAACGGTGCGTTGGCGGAGCTGTACAGCTCGGGCGAGATCAATGGCATCTACAAACGCTGGTTCGAGCAGCCGATCCCGCCGAAGGGTTTGAACCTTGAGTTCCCGATGACCAGCGAACTCAAGGCGATCATTGCCAAACCGGTGAGTGATCCGGTGCAGTAGCAGCCAGATCGGCCTCTAGACCGTGTCGCGGCCATTCGCGAGCAAGCCCGCTCCCACAGAACGCGTTCCAATGTGGGAGCGAGCTTGCTCGCGAAGAGGCACTAGAAGTCACCCCAGAGTTGCTGGGCCACCGCCAACGCCACCACCGGCGCGGTTTCGGTGCGCAGTACTCGTGGACCGAGGCGGGCGGCGTGGAAGCCGCCGGCTTTGGCCTGATCGACTTCGGCATCGGACAAACCACCCTCCGGACCGATCAGAAATGCCAGGCTTGAAGGTTTGGCATGGCTCACCAGCGGCTCGGCCACCGGATGCAGCACCAGCTTCAACTCGGCTTGCGTCTGCTTCAACCAGTCAGTCAGCAACAGTGGCGGATGAATCACCGGTACCCGTGAACGCCCGCATTGCTCGCAAGCGCTGATCGCCACCTGGCGCCAGTGCAGCAGGCGTTTGTCGGCGCGCTCGTCCTTGAGCCGGACTTCGCAGCGTTCGGTGAAGATCGGGGTGATTTCGCTGACGCCCAGTTCCGTGGCTTTCTGAATCGCCCAGTCCATGCGCTCGCCCCGGGACAGGCCCTGGCCGAGATGGATCTGCAGCGGCGATTCGATCTGCCCGGCAAAGCTTTCATCGATCTGCACCACCACGCGCTTTTTGCCGACTTCGACCAGCCTGGCGCGAAACTCCTGGCCCGAGCCGTCGAACAATTGCAACGCATCGCCCTCGGCCATGCGCAGCACGCGGCTGATGTAATGGGCCTGGGCTTCGGGCAACTCGTGCTCGCCGGTGCTCAGGGGGGCGTCGATGAAGAAGCGGGACAGTCTCATGCGGGGTCTCTGTAATTCGTGTGTAGGTCTTATGGGCGCCTTCGCGAGCAAGCCCGCTCCCACAGGGTAATGCGGTCAACTGTGGGAGCGGGCTTGCTCGCGAAGGCGTCAGCCCTGACCCCACAACAGTCCAGGTAAAAACAATCAACCCGGATCACGGAACCCCGGATGGAAGTCCTTCGGCACCGCCACGCTGACGCTGTCACGGGTGGCGATGTCGATCCCTTCACTGGCCACTTCGGCCAGGAAGTCGATCTGCTCCGGGGTGATCACGTACGGCGGCAGGAAATACACCACGCTGCCCAATGGACGCAGTAAAGCACCGCGCTCCAGGGCGTGCTGGAACACCTTCAGGCCGCGGCGTTCCTGCCACGGGTAAGCCTCTTTGCTGGCCTTGTCCTTGACCATCTCGATGGCCAGCACCATGCCGGTCTGGCGCACTTCGGACACGTTCGGATGATCCACCAGATGCGCTGTCGACGAAGCCATGCGTTGCGCCAGGGCCTTGTTGTTCTCGATGACGTTGTCTTCTTCGAAAATGTCCAGGGTCGCCAGGGCCGCCGCGCACGCCAGCGGGTTGCCGGTGTAGCTGTGGGAGTGCAGGAAGGCGCGCAGGGTCGGGTAGTCGTCGTAGAAGGCGCTGTAGACCTCGTCTGTGGTCATGCACGCCGCCAGCGGCAGATAGCCGCCGGTCAGGGCCTTGGACAGGCACAAGAAGTCCGGGCGGATACCGGCCTGTTCACAGGCGAACATCGTCCCGGTGCGGCCGAAACCGACGGCGATTTCGTCGTGGATCAGGTGCACGCCGTAGCGGTCGCAGGCTTCGCGAAGGAGCTTGAGGTACACCGGGTGATACATGCGCATGCCACCGGCGCCCTGGATCAGCGGCTCGACAATCACGGCTGCGACGCTGTCATGGTTCTCGGCCAGGGTCTGCTCCATCGCAGCGAACATATTGCGCGAATGGTCTTCCCAGCTCATGCCCTCGGGACGCTGGTAGCAGTCCGGGCTCGGCACTTTGATGGTGTCCATCAATAGCGCCTTGTAGGTCTCGGTGAACAGCGGCACGTCGCCCACCGACATCGCCGCCATGGTTTCGCCGTGGTAGCTGTTGGTCAGGGTGACGAAGCGCTTCTTGTTCGGCTGACCGCGATTGAGCCAGTAGTGAAAGCTCATTTTCAGCGCGACTTCGATGCAGGACGAGCCGTTATCGGCGTAGAAGCACCGGGTCAGGCCTTCCGGCGTCATTTTCACCAGGCGTTCGGACAACTCGATCACCGGTTGATGACTGAAGCCGGCAAGGATCACATGTTCGAGCTGATCGACCTGATCCTTGATGCGCTGATTGATCCGCGGGTTGGCGTGCCCGAACACATTGACCCACCAGGAGCTGACCGCATCGAGGTAGCGTTTGCCTTCGAAGTCTTCCAGCCACACGCCTTCCCCGCGTTTGATCGGGATCAGCGGCAGTTGTTCGTGATCTTTCATCTGGGTGCAGGGATGCCACAACACGGCGAGATCGCGTTGCATCCACTGATTATTCAGGCCCATTTTCACTCTCCTGGAGGCGGTCCGTGACCTGCGCGGACAAACAATCGGGCAAGCCTATGCAATGCGTGCCACGGGGACAACCCATTGTGTCGAATGAACTACTTTGTTCAGGCCGATCGACGTAGCTGGCAGGTGCCTGATGGCTGACGTATCCTTCGCGGCTCTTGAGCCGTCTGGCTCGCAAAAACTGCTGTTTTCCTTGTGTAATTCCGGAGTTCGCTGAATGTCTGTCGGTTGGCTGCGCGCCTGTGCGCTGGTGATGTTGGGGCTGTTCAGCGTGTCTGCGCTGGCCAAGGATAAAACCGCGATCGTGATCGGCGGCGGCCTGTCGGGCCTGACTGCCGCGTACGAGCTGCAGAGCAAGGGCTGGCAGGTCACCCTGCTGGAAGCCAGGTCGAGCCTGGGCGGCCGTTCCGGCATGGCCACCAGCGAGTGGATCGGCAACGACAAGACTCAGCCGGTGCTGAACAAGTACGTATCGAACTTCAAGCTGAGCACCACGCCGGCCCCTGAATTCGTGCGGACCCCAAGCTACCTGATCGATGGCGAGTATTTCTCTGCCGCCGATCTGGCGACTAAACAACCGGCCACCGCCGAGGCGCTCAAGCGCTTCGACAAGACCGTCGACGATCTGGCACGTTCGATCGATGACCCGCTGAACCCGGCCGCCAACAACACGCTGCACGCGCTGGATCAGATCAACGTGTCGAGCTGGCTCGACAAGCAGAACCTGCCGGCCACCGCCCGTCAGTTGATCAACCAGCAGATCCGTACCCGCTACGACGAACCTTCGCGCTTGTCGCTGCTGTACTTCGCGCAGCAGAGCCGCGTCTACCGTGGCGTCTCCGATCGCGACCTGCGCGCTTCGCGGCTGGTCGGTGGCAGCCCGGTGCTGGCCCAGGCCCTGGTCAAGCAGCTTAAAACCATCAAGACCAACTCCCCCGTCTCGTCGATCATTCAGGACAAGGATGGCGTGGCCGTCAAAGTCGATGGTGTTGGCTATCGGGCTGACTACGTGGTGTTGGCGGTGCCACTGCGCGCCCTGAACAAGATCCAGATGACCCCGGCGCTGGACGCCCAGCACCTGGCGGCGATCAAGGGCACCAACTACGGCTGGCGTGACCAGATCATGCTGAAGTTCAAGACGCCGGTGTGGGAAAGCAAGGCGCGCATGTCCGGCGAGATCTACAGCAACACCGGCCTGGGCATGTTGTGGGTCGAGCCTGCCCTAAAGGGCGGCGCCAACGTGGTGATCAACCTGTCCGGCGACAATGCGCGAGTAATGCAGGCGTTCGGCGACAAGCAGATGGTCGATCAGGTGTTGATCCGCCTGCACGCGTTCTATCCACAGGCCCGTGGTTCGTTCACCGGTTATGAAATCCGTCGCTACAGCACCGACCCATCGACTGGCGGCGCCTACCTGGCCTTCGGCCCGGGCCAGATCAGCAAGTTCTGGCGCCTGTGGGAACGCCCGGTTCAGCGCGTAGCCTTCGCTGGCGAACACACCGATACCCTGTACCCGGGCACTCTGGAAGGCGCGCTGCGCACCGGTCAACGTGCAGCCAGCCAGGTTGAAGACCTGGCGGCGGGCAAGTCGTTCGAACCCGCCAAAGTAGTCCCGGCAGCGGCTGCTGCGGCAGGCGCTGGTGCGGTGGCGGCGAAAAAAGGCAACTTCTTCAGCAACCTGTTCGGCGGCTCGGATGACGAGAAGAAGCCGGAACCGGTCAAGACGCCTGAGCCTGTTGCACCGCCAGCACCTGCTCCGACACCAGCCCCGGCCGCCGCGCCGGCCCCGGTGGAAGCACCCAAGCCTGCGGCACCGGTAAAAGCCGAGCCAGCCAAGAAGGCTCCAGCCAAGACCGCGGCGAAACCGGCAGCCAAGACCGAGGCCAAAAAAGCCCCGGCCAAGGCTCCGGCAAAAAAAACTGAACCGGCGAAGAAGCCAGCAGCCAAGCCGGCGGCGACCACTGAGACCAAGGCTCAGTAACGTTCAGGCGTAAAAAAGCGCGGCCCGAGGGCCGCGTTTTTTTTGTTCATTTGGTTTTGCTTGCACTCCATCTCTGCAATCGTAACGTCATAATTTCAGTCCTACAGGTTTTTACGATGTATCAGAAGCTTCCCACAAAATAATCAGATTTAAATGATCGATAGGCTTGAGTTTGAAGCATATGTTCTTCAAAAATGTGGAGGGATATATGAAATTACTTCTGATGGTTTTGGTTTTTATGACGTTTTCTGGCTGTGTAGTCGGCGATTATAGAGATCCTCTAAAGATACATATGCTTTCCAAGCGAGATGCTGAGCTGGCTCACAAATGCCAAATGGACGCTTACAAGCCAGAGTGCTCAGTTAATTAATTGCTGTAATTTGATGGTTTTTCTGTGTTTAAAGCGGAGTGGCTAATTACCACTCCCAATGAAAAATCGGTATGCCTTGGATTACAAAAATCTGCCTTTGCTTGGGGAAACGACCTGGAACAAATCCAAAGCGAGCCCAGCACGGATTACCCGTGCGCTGATCGTAAATGACCAAATTTCCGTCATCCTGAATGATCATGCACGTGTTGTACCAGAGCGATTTATCAGTGCTGTGAGTGCTTTCAGCAATCCATGTCCTCCTTCTGGTTGGATCATAAAGAAAGCCGCTATTACTGATTACAAACATCAGAGGTTCACGCATTTTTTTCGGATGCAAAGTTCTACTATAAGGCTGGTTGGCATCTGCAATCCAAGTTATAGCACCATTGTCCGTAATGACTAAGTTTCCATCTGCCTGCAACAATAATCGAAATCGCCCGCTCTGCGACATTAGATATTGTCCCGGTGACATTGTTTGATTGGGCGGTAGCACCATAGAGCCACTTGCTTGAAATGGGGTGTAAGTAATAGCCATATTTTAAATCCTTGTTAACAAGTTAGTGAGAGCTGATTAAATCAATGTTTAATAGATGGGTGGCGATATATATTTATCGCTTTTCTTATTAGTAGTCAGCGCAGGTTGATGTGAAGCGAAACGAAGCGGCAGCCATAGTCTTCCAGCGCTTTGGTTCGGTGAAGGCGAACCTCACCCGCATTCAGGCGCAAAACCTTTTTTTGCCATCAAACATGAAACATCCGGTTTTTGCTGCGCGGTCCTACATGCGGCAGCGATGCATCAGAAGCTTCCCACAAAAAATCCGGAACTAAATGATAGCTGGATACTGATATTTATTTTTATGCTCATCAGGTAATTGGAGGGTATATGAAATCACTAGCAGTAATAATCATATTGATAGCACTTTCTGGCTGTGTAAGTAGCGAATGGTTTCCTAAGGGGTATAGCCATGAACTGGCCTATAAATGCCAGATAAATCCGTACGATCCTGATTGTTTGCAACCACCTCCGGTTTTCAAAAGTTCTTAATTGTGTAAGTGGTTTACACGGTTAAAGAGGGTCTAATGAGAACTTCCAAGTTTTAATCTCCTTATCTTCAAATAAAATTTTTATCGGATTTGGCTTTGAAATGCGACCAGGGACGAATCCAAAGCGGGCCCAGCACAGACTGCCATTGCGCTGATCGTAAATGACTAAATTTCCATCGTCTTGAATAGCCATACAAGCGTTGTACCAAAGCGATTTATCAATGCTGTGGGTGCTTTCAGCAACCCATAAGCGCCTTCTGGACGGATCATAGAGAAAACCACTATTGCTGATTACAAACATCAGAGGCTCTCGCATTCTTTTTGGGTAGGTAGTTCGGCTATAAGGCTGATTGCTATCTGCAACCCAGATTACAGCTTCACCATCCTTAATGACCAGATTACCATCAGCCTGTAATATCAATCTAAAGCGTCCATTCGCGGACATAAGGTACTGCCCCGGCGACATCCTTTGATTGGGAGGCAGCAAAGGCGAGCCGCTTGCTTGAAAGGGTGTGTAAGTAATAGCCATGTTTTTTCCTTGATTAATGAGTTGTTGAGCTCTCATTCAATCAGGTCAAAAATCGAAAGTGGCTATACATATTTATATCTTTTCTAAAACCTACATTACAGGTTCGCGTGAAACAGAAAGCCAACGGGCGCCATCAAGGGCTCTGGATCGGTGAAGGTTGTGCCGTCGCTCATTGTGGGAGCGAGCTTGCTCGCGATGGTTGTTAACGATGTTGCAGACCCACTGGGTACCCGCGGTGTTCTTGAGCCCATCGCGAGCAGGCTCGCTCCCACACAGTCCTTTACCGATCAGCATTCGGCTCAAGGGCCGCGCTTTTTTTTCGCCTGGAGAAAAGCCGGGACCAGAATCGAATAAATCTTTTGATACAGGTGTTCTCTGGTTTGTATTCACTTTTCCTCACAATTTCGACTTTAATCTTTCCTTAACTCGCAGGCTTCAGACTGTTGATCGTATTTTTCGATATTTCAAAGCAAATTTTTCCGCTTTAATTCGATAGATAACTCGATACTCTTGAGCCGGCACATACAGGGATCCAGGCAATGCAGCTACGAAACTCTACCTCCCGCTACGGCTGGGTCAGTATCTTCATGCACTGGGGCGTGGCACTGGCCGTATTCGGTTTGTTCGCGCTTGGGTTGTGGATGGTCGGGCTCGACTACTACAGCACCTGGCGCAAAGACGCGCCGGACCTGCACAAGAGCATCGGCCTGGTGGTGCTGGGTGTGATGCTGCTGCGGGTACTGTGGCGCTTCATCAGCCCGCCGCCGCCAACCCTGACCAGCTACAGCCGCATGACGCGCCTCGGCGCCAGGTTCGGTCATGGCTTCCTGTACCTCAGTCTGTTTGCCGTGTTGATTGCCGGTTACCTGATTTCCACCGCAGAAGGCGTCGGTATCCCGGTGTTTGGCTTGTTTGAAGTGCCTGCTCTGGTCTCCGGATTACCGGACCAGGCAGATACCGCTGGCGTGATTCACCTCTATCTGGCGTGGGTGCTGGTAATTTTTTCCGGCCTCCATGCGTTGGCAGCATTGAAGCACCACTTTATCGACCGTGATGTGACCCTCAAGCGAATGCTGGGTCGCAAAGCCTGAAGTTCAACCTCGACTCCCAAGGAAAACAAAGCATGTTGAAAAAGACTCTGGCCGCTCTGGCAATCGGTTCGGCCCTGTTGTCCGCCGGTAACGTAATGGCCGCTGATTACGTGGTCGACAAGGAAGGCCAGCACGCCTTCGTTGACTTCAAGATCAGCCACCTGGGTTACAGCTTCATCACCGGTACTTTCAAGGACATCGACGGCAAGTTCAGCTTCGACGCTGCCAAGCCTGAAGACAGCAAGATCGAGTTCAACGTGAATACCGCCAGCGTGTTCACCAACAACGCCGAGCGTGACAAGCACATCGCCAGCAAAGATTTCCTGAACGCCAGCAAAGCCACGTTTGTTTCCACCAGCGTCAAACCTACCGGCAAAAACGCCGCTGGCAAGGACACTGCTGACGTGGCTGGCGACCTGACGATCCTCGGTGTGACCAAGCCAATTGTGGTCAAGGCCACTTTCCTGGGCGAAGGCAAGGATCCATGGGGCGGCTACCGTGCAGGCTTTGAGGGTACTTTCAGCCTCAAGCGTTCCGATTTCGGCAAGCAGAAAGACCTGGGCCCATCGTCCGACGCGGTTGAGATGTACGTGACGTTTGAAGGTGTCAAAGCGAAGTGATGCTGAGTCTGTAGGAGCGAGCCTGCTCACGATAGACGTGAGAGCGCCGCGGAGTTTCAGGCTTCCAGCGTTATCGTTGACGACCATCGCGAGCAAGCTCGCTCCTACAGGGTTTTACATCAGCCATAAAAAATGCCCCGGTTCTCACAAACCGGGGCATTTTTTATTGCAGCGATAACTCAGCGATTGCGGGTCAGCAGCGCTGGTTTCTCACCACGAGGACGGCTTGGCAGTTGATCCAGCTGCTCAGGTGTCGGGAAGCGGTCGGCTTTCGATTCCTTGTGCATGATCTTCGGTGCCGGGCCACGCGGGTTCTGCACAGCCGGTTCCGAACGAGGCTGGTCGTCACGGGCCGGACGGCGATTGCGTGAGTCTTCGCGGCGGGCCTGGCCATCGCGCGGTGCGCCACTGCGAGGACCGTTACGCTTGGCCGGCGGGGTACCGGTGCTGGCGCCATCGCTGTTGCGCGGACCATTCTGGCGACCTTGTGGCTTGCCGGAGCGTGGAGTGCCTGCGGCGGTGCCCTGTGCCGGAGCACCCGGACGGCGACCACGGCCTTGCGCGGGTTTCTGCTGCGGTACGTAGTCGACGCGGTTACCGAAGTTATCGATATCGTCGTCCAGAAACTCGTCCGGGGCACGGTCAGCGGCGGCACGTGGCGGTTGGCTCGGACGCTGTTCGCGAGCCGGAGTGCCTTCACGTGGCTTCTGCTGACGGGCAGGGCGCTCGCCGCGTTCGCCGGCCGGTTTTTCCTTGCCCTTGTCCTTGCCTTTGTCCTTGCGCCCGCCGCCACCACCGCTGCCGTTCGGGCCGTCGCCGCGCGGGCCACGCGGATTGCGCGGGTTGCGCATGTCCGGACGCTCGCGCACTTCAGGCTTTTCCGCCTCGATGGTGCTTGCATCGAAGCCCATCAGGTCGCCGTCGGCGATTTTCTGTTTGGTCATGCGTTCGATGCTTTTGAGCAGTTTTTCTTCGTCCGGGGCGACCAGCGAAATCGCCTCGCCCGAACGACCGGCACGACCGGTACGGCCGATACGGTGCACGTAGTCTTCATCGACATTCGGCAATTCGAAGTTGACCACGTGTGGCAACTGGTCGATGTCCAGGCCGCGGGCGGCGATGTCGGTGGCCACCAGGATGCGCACGGTGCCGGCCTTGAAGTCGGCCAGGGCTTTGGTGCGGGCGTTCTGGCTCTTGTTGCCGTGGATCGCGACGGCGCTCAGGCCGTGCTTGTCCAGGTACTCGGCCAGGCGGTTGGCGCCGTGCTTGGTGCGGGTGAACACCAGCACCTGTTCCCAGGCGCCAGCGGTGATCAGGTGCGCCAGCAAGGCACGCTTGTGGCTGGCCGGCAGACGGAATACGCGTTGTTCGATACGCTCGACCGTGGTGTTCGGCGGCGTGACTTCGATGCGTTCCGGGTTGTGCAGCAGCTTGCCGGCGAGGTCGGTGATGTCCTTGGAGAAGGTCGCCGAGAACAGCAGGTTCTGGCGTTTGGCCGGCAGGCGGGCCAGGACCTTTTTCACGTCATGGACGAAACCCATGTCGAGCATGCGGTCGGCCTCGTCCAGCACGAGGATTTCCACGTGGGACAGATCGACGCTGCCTTGGCCGGCCAGGTCGAGCAGGCGGCCAGGGCAGGCCACCAGCACGTCTACGCCACGGGACATGGCCTGAACCTGCGGGTTCATGCCGACACCACCGAAGATGCAGGCGCTGACGAACTTCAGGTCACGGGCATAGACCTTGAAGCTTTCATGCACTTGCGCGGCGAGTTCGCGAGTCGGGGTCAGGACCAGCACGCGCGGCTGGCGCGGGCCGTGACGCTGGGATTTGTCCGGGTGACCGTTGGGGAACAACCGCTCCAGGATCGGAAGGGCGAAACCACCGGTTTTACCAGTACCTGTCTGTGCCGCGACCATCAGGTCGCGACCTTGCAACACGGCGGGAATGGCCCGCTGTTGCACCGGAGTAGGCTCGGTATAGCCCGCTGCCTCGATGGCGCGGACTAAAGCCTCGGAGAGACCGAGGGAAGCAAAGGACATGAGTAATCCTGTTTTAGTTAGGGCTTGGCCCAATGGGAGTCTTGCCTGGCGCGAATGGCGTTTAAGAGGACGCAATCCCGTCCGGTCCTGCTGGGTCTCGAAGGCTCGTCTGCAAGCGCTCGCGCGGGCTGAAAGCTGCGCAGTAGCGGGGTTGAGATGCCTTTAACGATTCCGGGCGTCCGGGCGTGAGCCTGGCGGGAAGGCCGGAGTATAACAGAGCAATCACTGCGCGCCGCTTTCCTGCTGCTCAACGGTTTTTTCCGTGGCAGCCGTGGCCTTTTCAGTCTTCATGCTGGCGGCCGGTTCCGCGCCATAGCGGGCACTCAGTTCGGCGTAGGCGGGCTCGCGCTTGAAGCGTTTGAGTTCGGCGCCGAAACGTTGCACCAGCAGATCCATGCCCGCATTGCGCCGCACCGCGAGAAACTGGCTTTGCTGGCTGATGATCGTGGGGTTTTCGGTGATCTTGTCGCGGATGCCCAGTTCATCGAGCAAATGCTGGCCGACCCGGCGGTCGGTAATCAACAGGTCAATCCGCCCGCGCAGCAGTTTGCCGAAGTTGGCTTCGTGGGTGGGCGCCGGCTCGCGGGTGAACAGCGTAGAGTCGCTGAAGTCCTTGCTGTACAGGTAACCCGGCGAGGTGCCGATGGTCAGGCCGCGCAAGTCATCGAGGGTGCGAAACGGATGGGGCCGCTCATTGGCGTAGAACAACACGAACTGCACTTCAGACAGTGGTTCGCTGGGGTAGAGAAGGGTCGCATCACGCTCATCGCTGTGAAAGATGTCCAGCGCGCCGTCGGCCTGGCCTGATTCAAGCATCGACAGGCAGCGTTTCCATGGCAGGAACTGCCACTCCACTTCGATGCCCAGGCGCTTGAAGACAATGGCGGTGGTTTCGTAGTCCAGCCCCAGTGATTTGCCGTTGTCCTCGTACACATAAGGCGCCCACGGCTCGGTGACAATGCGCAACTTCTCGCCCCGGGCGGCGAAGCTCAGGCAAGTGAAGACAAGCACGGCGATTAACTGCGTGATCAAAGGCATGGGCTTGAGATTACGACGAGAAACCGGAAAGAGCCAGAAACTGACCGCAGATGCTCTAACTCCGTGGATTGCTGCACATTTATAGTGCGTTGAAGCAAAAGATCGCAGCCAGCGGCAGCTCCTGTAGGAGCTACCACTGGCTGCGATCTTTTGATCTTGCTTTGCTTTGCTTAACGCGGCAACTTCAGGTTGTTCCACACCGCCAGGCTCGCTTCAGCCTGGTTCAGCGTGTAGAAGTGCAGCCCTGGAGCGCCACCTTGCAGCAGTTGTTCGCACATCTCGGTGATGACTTGTTCGCCAAAGCGCTGAATGCTCTGGGTGTCATCGCCGTAGGCTTCCAGTTGCTTGCGGATCCAGCGCGGGATTTCCGCACCGCAGGCATCGGAGAAGCGCGCCAGCTTGCTGTAGTTGGTGATCGGCATGATGCCCGGCACGATCGGGATGTCCACGCCCAATGCCCGCACGCGTTCCACGAAGTAGAAGTAGCAGTCGGCGTTGAAGAAGTACTGGGTGATCGCGCTGTCGGCGCCGGCGTTGGCCTTGCGCACGAAGTTGGCGACATCGTCTTCGAAATTGCGCGCTTGCGGATGCATTTCCGGGTAAGCGGCAACTTCGATGTGGAAATGATCACCGGTTTCTTCACGAATGAACTCAACCAGGTCATTGGCGTGGCGCATTTCGCCACTGGCCATGCCCATGCCCGAAGGCAGGTCACCGCGCAGGGCAACGATGCGCTTGATGCCGGCGGCCTTGTACTGGGCCAGCAGGCCGCGCAGGTCGTCCTTGCTGTCGCCGACGCAGGACAGGTGCGGAGCGGCAGGGATTTTGACTTCGCTTTCCAGCTGCAACACGGTGTTCAGCGTGCGATCACGGGTCGAACCGCCGGCGCCGTAGGTGCAGGAGAAGAAATCGGGGTTGTAGGTGGCCAGCTGGCGAGCAGTGGCGAGCAGCTTTTCTTGCCCAGCATCGGTCTTCGTAGGGAAGAACTCGAAGCTGTAGCGACGATCTTGGGACATGGTCATATCCTTGGAAACACGTAAGCCGGACGCAGGCTCCCTGTAGGAGCGAGCTTGCTCGCGAAAAACGTAAAGGCAACGCGTTTATCCAGACAGCACGCGTTATCGTTGACGTCCATCGCGAGCAAGCTCGCTCCTACAAGGGAGCAGCAGGGCGTATCAGTAGCGGTAAGCGTGCGGCTTGAACGGACCTTCGACGGTCACGCCGATGTAGTCGGCCTGGGTCTTGGTCAGTTGAGTCACAACGCCGCCGAAGCCACGGACCATTTCCAGGGCTACTTCTTCGTCGAGTTTCTTCGGCAGTACTTCAACGGTCAGGCGCTCGGCTTTCTGGGCTGGCGACAGGTCGGCGTACTTCTGGCCGAACAGGAAGATCTGCGCCAGAACCTGGTTGGCGAACGAACCGTCCATGATGCGGCTCGGGTGGCCGGTGGCGTTGCCCAGGTTAACCAGGCGGCCTTCGGCCAGCAGGATCAGGTAGTCGTCGTTCTGCGGGTCAAAATCGCCAGCGCCGGTGCGGTGGATCTTGTGAACCTGTGGCTTCACTTCTTCCCATGCCCAGTTCTTGCGCATGAAAGCGGTGTCGATTTCGTTGTCGAAGTGGCCGATGTTGCAGACAACGGCGCGCTTCTTCAGAGCCTTGAGCATGTTCGAATCGCAAACATTGACGTTGCCGGTGGTGGTCACGATCAGGTCGATCTTGCCCAGCAGTGCCTTGTCGATGCTGGCTTCGGTACCGTTGTTGATACCGTCGATGAACGGCGAAACCACTTCGAAACCGTCCATGCAGGCTTGCATGGCGCAGATCGGGTCAACTTCGGAAACCTTGACGATCATGCCTTCCTGACGCAGGGACTGAGCGGAACCCTTGCCCACGTCACCGTAGCCGATGACCAGCGCTTGCTTGCCGGACAGCAGGTGGTCGGTGCCGCGCTTGATGGCATCGTTCAGGCTGTGACGGCAGCCGTACTTGTTGTCGTTCTTGCTCTTGGTCACCGAGTCGTTGACGTTGATGGCCGGGATTTTCAGCTCGCCCTTGGCCAGCATGTCCAGCAGGCGGTGAACGCCGGTGGTGGTTTCTTCGGTCACGCCGTGGACGCGATCCAGAACCTGTGGGTACTTCTTGTGCAGCAGCTCGGTCAGGTCGCCGCCGTCGTCGAGGATCATGTTGGCGTCCCATGGCTGGCCATCCTTGAGGATGGTTTGCTCCAGGCACCACTCGTACTCTTGCTCGGTTTCACCTTTCCAGGCGAAAACCGGAATGCCGGCAGCGGCGATGGAAGCGGCGGCCTGATCCTGAGTCGAGAAAATGTTGCAGGACGACCAGCGCACTTCGGCACCCAGGGCAACCAGGGTTTCGATCAGCACGGCAGTCTGGATGGTCATGTGGATGCAGCCGAGGATCTTTGCGCCCTTGAGCGGTTGCTCTTCGGAGTACTTGCGACGCAGACCCATCAGGGCTGGCATTTCGGATTCGGCGATGATGGTTTCGCGACGGCCCCAGGCAGCCAGGGACATGTCGGCGACTTTGTAATCGGTAAAATCTGCAGGCGTGATAACAGCGCTCATGAAGAGCCTCCATTCGTAATGTATGCGAATGGGCGCCGTTGTGCGTTTAGTGTCTGGCTTAAGGCCAGGCAACGCCCCATCCGAGCCTGACAGGTCGAACCTGCTGCAGCGCCCCTCGGACAGGTGGCGGGAAAACGGTATCAAGTGATGATGACCGTTTTGAAACGGTGGCGATTATAGCTTTCTTTGAGCGGCAAGTTGCAAGCTGCAAGCGACAAGCGAGAGCAGGACGGTTTTTACTTGCAGCTTGTGGCTTGAGACTTGAAGCTGGGGGCATCCACCACCATCGTTCAAACGCCTCGGAGCCCCCCATGAATTTCCACACCCGCAAATGGGTAAAACCCGAAGACCTCAATCCTAACGGCACGTTGTTCGGCGGCAGCCTGCTGCGCTGGATCGACGAAGAGGCGGCGATCTACGCCATCGTCCAGTTGGGCAACCAGCGTGTGGTGACCAAGTACATTTCCGAAATCAACTTCGTCAGCGCCTCGCGCCAGGGCGACATCATCGAGCTGGGCATCACCGCCACCGAGTTCGGCCGTACCTCGATCACCCTGACCTGCGAAGTGCGCAACAAGATCACCCGCAAGAGCATCCTCACGGTCGAGAAAATGGTCTTCGTGAATCTCGGTGAAGACGGCTTGCCGGCGCCCCACGGCCGGACCGAGATCAAGTACGTCAAAGACCAGTTCCAGGACGATGACGCCGTTCAGTAAGATCGGCGTCGTTTTCTTCGCGAGCAAGCCCGCTCCCACATTTGAAACGCATTCCAATGTGGGAGCGGGCTTGCTCGCGAAAGCGGTTCTGCATTCGCTGAAGATTTGTCTGGGCACTGAACAGCCGTGAACCCCGCGTGTCGTAGCTAAATAGCCCGCCACTGGTTGCGCACATCATGAACTCGGCACAAGACGGCAAGACCCCGAATCTTTCGGCGCAAGAAGAGCACGATGTCGAAAAGAGCCAGCCGCCCCGTGCCGCCGTGTTGCACGAGATCATCCGCACCCAGGGCGATCAGGAGCTCGAGCGCAGCATTGCCGCTTTGTGGTGGTCGGCGCTGGCGGCGGGGTTGACCATGGGCTTGTCGCTGATGGGCATGGGCCTGCTCAATTCGCGTTTGCCGGACGGCGAGGGATTCAAGGTGATCGCCAGTTTCGGTTATTGCGCCGGTTTCCTCGCGGTGATCCTCGCGCGTCAGCAACTGTTCACCGAAAACACCCTGACCGCCGTGCTGCCGGTGATGACGAAGCCGACCCTGGCCAACTTCGGCCGTCTGCTGCGGCTGTGGACGGTGGTGCTGATCGGTAACCTCTGCGGCACCTTGCTGGTGGCGTACGTGATGCTGGAGCTGCCGATTTTCGACAGCAAGACCGACGTCGCCTTCCTCGATATCGGTCGCAAGGTCATGGAAAACCACGCCAGCCAGATGTTCGCCAAGGGCATCGTTTCCGGCTGGATGATCGCGACCATGGTCTGGATGATTCCGTCCATGGAGAGCGCCAAGATGTGGATCATCATCCTCATCACCTACCTCATGGCGCTGGGAGACTTCACCCACATCGTCGTCGGCTCGTTGGAGGTTTCGTATCTGGTGTTTGCCGGGGAGTTGCCGTGGAAGGACTTCTGGCTGGTGTTCGCCGGGCCGACGCTGGTGGGGAACATCATAGGTGGCAGCTTTATTTTCGCGCTGATCAGTCATGCGCAGATTCGCAGCGAAAGCGGGCCGCCGAAAGCATCAGCGGATCAGAGCGAAGCTGCTGATCCGCAGAAGATCAAAAAACCATCAAGGTGATGCTCAGCCCGCTACATTCAGCGCAGCCGCACCGCGACGCTGGCGATAGATGAAGAACAGTGCGGTCAGCACGGTCAAGCCGCTGACCAGTGCGCCGGTCCACGGCAAGTCCGCCAGGTCCGCGCCGCTGGCCACTACCAGGCCGCCAATCCATGCGCCGGCGGCGTTGCCGAGGTTGAAGGCACTCTGGTTCAGCGTTGAGCCGAGGTTCGGTGCTTCATGGGCCTGATCGATGATCAGCAGTTGCAGGATCGGGCACAGCGCGAAGGCGAACGTCCCCCACAGCACCAGTGTGATTGCCGCCGGGATCACCGATTGGCTGGTTTGTGTGAATGCCGCCAGCACCACCAGCACCGCCAATGCCATGCCCACCAGCGATGGCAGCAAGCGGCTGTCCGCCAGACGACCGCCGAGCATGCTGCCGGCGGTCAAGCCAACACCGAACAACAGCAACATGATGGTGACGCCGTGGGGGCTGACGCCAGTGATGTCCTGCAGGATCGGCGCGATGTAAGTGAACACACTGAACAGGCTGGTCGAGGCCAGCACGCTCATGCCCAGGGCCAGCAGCACGTTGGCCTTGCCCAGCACCTTGAACTCGCTGGCCAGGTTGGCTTTATCCATCGCGATGTTTTTTGGCAGCCAGACCCATTGCGCAATCGCGGCCAGCACACCGATCACCGACACCGCCCAGAACGTCGAGCGCCAACCCGCGAATTGCCCGAGCGCGGTACCCAATGGCACGCCGAGCACGTTGGCCAGGGTCAGGCCGGTGAACATCATGGCAATCGCCTGGGCCCGTTTGTTGGGGGCAACCAGTCCTGCAGCCACCACCGAACCGATGCCGAAAAATGCGCCGTGGCAGAGTGCCGTGATCACCCGCGCGGCCATCAGCGTGGCGTAATTCGGTGCCAGCGCGCAGAGCATATTGCCGAGGATGAACATCAGCGTCATACCCAGCAGGGTGGCTTTGCGCGGCATGTTGGCGGTGCCGACGGCGAGGATCGGCGCACCGAACACCACACCCAGGGCGTAACCGGTGATCAGCAATCCGGCATCGGGAATGCTGACGCCGAGATCGCGGGCGACGTCGGGCAACAGGCCCATGATGACGAATTCGGTGGTGCCGATGCCGAAGGCGGCAACAGCGAG
Source organism: Pseudomonas sp. FW305-70 (assembly GCF_058783925.1). Lineage (NCBI taxonomy): Bacteria > Pseudomonadati > Pseudomonadota > Gammaproteobacteria > Pseudomonadales > Pseudomonadaceae > Pseudomonas > Pseudomonas sp. FW305-70. The sequence continues at coordinate 15,146 of NZ_JBYSYZ010000005.1, read as the reverse complement.
GGCAAGCAAAGCGAGTGGCATGCGCAAGGTCTCTGTCGGTAGTCTTGACGCTGTGATCAGGCATACGCAGGCCGACGACCGTTCTCGATGAGAGCGGGCCGGACAGGATTTTTATTGGAATTGGTCTGTGCGCAACTGAGTGCGGCGTGGTCGTTTGCAGTATAAACAGCTGCTGACATATGGCGAATCAATTCTCTGCCCGGATTCTCTGTAGGAGCGAGCTTGCTCGCGAAAGACGTCAAGTCGACGCGTTTATCCAGACAGCACGCGTTATCGTTAACGTCCATCGCGAGCAAGCTCGCTCCTACAGGGATCGTGTAGACAACAAAAGGAGTGGGCCGTGCTTGCGACGGCGTTGGTGTTGGTGGCGGCGCTGTTGCACGCGGCGTGGAATACTCTGATCAAGTTCAGTGCGGAGCGGCTGTTGGTGGTGGCCTGCATGGACAGCGTGGCGCTGCTCTTTGTCGCGCTGATGGTGCCGTTCCTGAGCATGCCGCCGCTGGAGATCTGGCCGTGGATCCTGGCCTCGGCAGCGTTCGAGTTGCTCTATCGCTACTTGCTGATCCAGGCCTATCGGGTCGGCGACCTCGGGCTGGTTTATCCGCTGATGCGCGGCCTGTCACCGTTGGTGGTGCTGGCTCTGACGCTGATTTTTGCCGGGGAGGTGCTGACCCATCAGCAGATTTTCGGAATCCTGCTGATCCCGGTCGGCATGCTGTGCCTGCTCTGGCAGGGGGGTGGCGGTGCGCGTTTGCCGTGGTCGATGCTGCCGGTGGTGGCGTTGATCGGCCTGTGCATCGGTTGCTACACCTACATCGACGGTCAGGCCTTGCGGCGCTGGTCTCATCCTCTGGATTATCTGGTCTGGGTCACCTTGCTCAGTGCCTGGCCGTTTCCATTGTTGGCATTGGTGCGCAAGCGCCCCGCGTTCATGCTGTTCTGGCGCGAACAGTGGCGCCTGGGCCTGGCGGTCGGGTTTTGCGTGTTGTTCAGCTACGCTCTGGTGCTGTGGGCGATGCAATTGGGCTCGATTGCAGAAGCGGCAGCGTTGCGGGAGATCAGCGTCATTCTGGTGGTGCTGTTTGGCATGCGTTACCTCAAAGAACCTTTTGGCGGGCCACGCCTCTTAGCCTGTGGGCTGGTGCTGATCGGCATACTGGTGATGAAGTTTTGATCGCCGTTGATGGATTCGATTTTCTACAACATGAAGAAGGGACTGCGTAATGACGGTTGCTCTGTGGTGCATTTTGATTGCGATCTTCCTGCCGTATCTGTGCACGGGTGTCGCGAAGGTCAGTGGCGGGTACCGACTGAAAGACAATCATGATCCACGAGGGTTTCTCGACTCCCTGGAGGGTTTGGGCAAGCGGGCGAATGCGGCGCAGCTGAACAGTTTTGAAGTGACGCCGGCGTTTGCAGCCGCGGTGATCGTGGCGCACCTGGCGGGCAACGCCGAATTGGTGACCATCAATGTGTTGTCGGTGTTGTTCATCACCAGCCGTCTGCTTTTCATCATTTTCTATCTGGCGGACCTGGCGACGCTGCGGTCGTTGATGTGGTTCGTGGGGATGGGGCTGATCGTGAGTTTCTTTGTGGTGTCCGTCTGAGTCTCAGGCGCTAATCAAGGCCTCTTCGCGAGCAAGCCCGCTCCCACATTTGATCCTCAGTGGACACAGATTCTGTGTTCGACAGTGATCCGGTGTGGGAGCGGGCTTGCTCGCGAAAGCTGTCTGTCAGGCGATGCGAGACTCAAGGATTGGTTTTAACCGCATCCGCCACCTGCGGCACTTGCGGTAACGCCGCACCTTTGGGCCAGAGCATCCAGATCTGCCCCTGCTGTTTCATGTCCCCGGCCAGTTGCCCGGCCGCATCGCCGGTGCCCCAGAACAGATCCGCCCGGACTTCACCGGCAATCGCGCCGCCGGTGTCTTGAGCTGCCACAGGTCGAACCAGGGCTGTGCCGTCCGGCTTGGTGGTGGACAGCCACAGCAGGCTGCCCAGTGGAATCACCTTGCGATCCACGGCTGCGCTGTAACCGGCGGTCAAGGGTACGTTCAACGAACCGCGCGGACCTTCGTTGCTGTCCGGGTTACGGGTGAAGAACACATAGCTGGGGTTGCTGCCGAGCAGTTCGGGAATCCGCGACGGATTGGCCTTGGCCCAGGTGCTGATGGCGCCCATGGTCACGTCTTCTTTTTTCAACTCGCCCTGTTCCACCAGCCAGCGGCCGATCGGTCGATACGGATGGCCGTTCTGGTCGGCATAGGCGATGCGCAACTGGCGGCCGTTATCGAGCTGGATGCGACCCGAACCCTGGATTTGCAGGAACTGCAGGTTCATCGGATCGGTCAGCCAGGCCACGACCGGTGCCTTGACCCCTTTGCTCTCGATGGTTGCCGCATCGTCGTACGGTTTGAGCACGCGACCTTCAAGTCGACCGCGCAGGCGTTTGCCCTTGAGTTCCGGGTAAATGCTGTCGAGGGCGACGATGATCATGTCTTCGGGGACGCCATAGACCGGGACATTGGCCATGCCGGTCTGGGTCAGGCTGCCCGGATAGACCGGCTCGTAGTAGCCGGTGATCAAGCCGTTGGGGTTGTCGTTGGCGGCGCGCAGGCCATACACATCGAGGTTCTGTTTCAGAAAGCCGCGAATGTCGCTGGCGGTTTGCGGCACGTTGGCCGCCGCCGCGCAGGTGCCACCCCAGACCGGGTCGGCCTTGAGTCGGGTGCAGGCGCTGCGCCAGGAGCCGAAACCGGCGACCAGGTCGGTGTCGGACACCGCCGGCAGCGCTTCCCATGTAGCGCTGGAGTAAGTGGCCAGGGCATGGGTTTTCGGTTGTTGCTTGTCGCCACCGGTGCAGCCTGCGAGCAGGGCCATCATCGGCAGGGTCCAGGCCAGGCTGTGACGCCATGCCTTGAAACGGCTGTTCATGGAGTGATTCCTTTGCCGGTTGCCTGATCGCTCCATGCGCTCAAGCAACCCTTATTGATAATAGGGCTATTGGTCTTTGCCGATGACGCGAGGATACTGGCCGCCGTTTCCCGTGACCTGAAGCCACCATGACTCTTAAAAGACTTTCTGTTGTATTGCTGGCCTGCCTGACATTGTCCGCTTGTGGCGGTGTTGACCCCAACTCGCCGCTCGGTCAGCGCAAGGCCATTTTCAAGCAGATGCTCAAGACCGGCGAAGACCTGGGCGGTATGTTGCGCGGACGTATCCCGTTCGATGGACCGCAATTCGCCGAGGGCGCGATGAAGCTCGATGGGTTGTCCCGTGAGCCGTGGCAACATTTTCCGCAGGCACGTGAGGAGGATCACACCAGCGCCAAGAGCGATGCCTGGGAGCAGCAGGCGCGCTTTCAGGGCATGGCCCGCGATCTTGAATCCGCCACCGGTGAATTGGTGATTGCCAGTCAGATTCAACCCTACAAGGCCAGCAACCTGGGGCCGGCGGTGCAGAAAGTCGAAGATGCTTGCAGTGCGTGTCATAAGGCGTTTCGGGATCATTGATTGGCGTTGTTTGGTCTGACGCCTTCGCGAGCAAGCCCGCTCCCACATTTGATTTTCAGTGGACACAAAATCTGTGCTCGACGGTGATCCAGTGTGGGAGCGGGCTTGCTCGCGAAGGCTGCTTTAGTAGCACCAAAGATCCATGTTCGCTGCCAGTGCTTATTTATCCAGCTCATCCAAAGCGTCCTGCAATTCCTTGCGGGCATCGGCGAGTTTGTCTTTGCGTGTGTTGATCTTCTCGGAGTCACCTTTGCTCATGGCCTTGTCGAGGTCTGCCTGGCGCTTGCTGACTTCGTGCCTGGCGTCGAGCACCTTGTTTTCCCGCTCCTTCTTCAGCGAGGCGTCGGTGCAGTTGGCTTCGACTTCGCTCAGGGCCTTTTCCAGGCCGGCCTGCTGGTCGGCGTTGCCGTGGACCTTGGCCAATTCGATCTGGTTGACGATACCTTGCTTCTTGGCGGCGCAACCGGACAGCCCCGGGGCTTCCTCGTCCGCCATCAACGGGGTTGCCAGCATGCTGCACAGGGCCAGGAGGGCGAGCGGTGAAAGAAATTTCATAAAAGCTCCATGTAAGAAGGCCAGCGGGCCGGTGTGGCAATGGCTTGTTGGAGCCCAGCGGTCCCCAGGGGTTCCCGGTGGGCACAGGGCCGGCAGCTAAAAGCCGTCAATCCCCGTTTCACGTAACGTTTCACTCAAGGCCAGGACCTGCGGATTGCGGAAAAAAGCGTTTAGTTGCGCCGCGCGTCCCGGCCCGATACCGGCCTCGGCCCGCCATTGCTCGATGTCTCGCTGCGCCAGCGTCTGCCATGAATCGCCGAGAGACACCGGACCTGTCGGCGGCAATCCCAGGGCTTTCAGCCAGTGCGCGAACGGGCGTTGCCGGGCCCGGTTGAAGCTGTCTGCAAGGCGAGTCGCACCGCGTTCGCCGAAACCGTCAATGGTAGCAAGCTCTTGGGCATCAAGGGTCAACCAATCCAGCAGACCGTTCAGGCGACCTGTTGCAAGAAGTTTTTCCCAAGTGCCCGGACCGACATAGGGCAGCGCCAGACCCTGTTTGCCGCTGAGCCAGGTCAGGCGTGCGAGAAATTGGCCCTCACAACCCGGAGTCGGTTGCCAGCAACTCAATGAATGAAAGTCCGCTGCCTTCGGCACGGTCAATTCGACGCGCTCGCTGCTGCGCAACACGACGTCATCGAGCCTGGGAATGGTCAGCCCGGCCAGGCTGATGGCGACCTGATCGCCCGGACGTATGTCCATTGCCCGCCAGCGTTGCAGCGAGCTGACGCTGACGCGTTTGATCTGCCGGTCATCGAGCGTCACCGGGGTCAGTTCAAGCACCGGAGTGATCCGCCCGGTCCGGCCGATGTTGAAATGAACCTGGCGGACTTCGGCCAGTGCCTGGGCGAACGGATATTTCCAGGCGATGGCCCAGTAGGGTGGCCGGGCTTGCCAGCGTTCGGCGGCCGGACGCTGGTTCTGGCGCAGGACGATGCCGTCGCTGGCAAAGGGCAGGGAGGCGCGATACCAGTGTTCGCGCCAGCGTTCGGCATCGCTGACGGAGGCGATTGGCTGGCTGTATGCCGTGGTACTGGGGAAGCCCAGCGCCGTCAGCGCTGCGGCCTGGGCGGGTGTGCTTGTCGGCCCTTGGGGCCAGTCCCAGACAAACAGGTCGATGCCGGCGGCCTGTTCGGTGCTCAAGACCTTGCGCGCCATCAGGCCCGCCACCGTGGCGCGGGCGTTGAGGCTGCCAGCGCGGGCCTGCACATGATCGGTCAGGCGCCAATACAGTTCACCTTGCACGAGCAGATCCCGGGGCTGGGATAGCTGCTGCGGGATGGCCGGAATCTGTCGTGCCGGAGTGGTCCAGTCCTGGCCGCTCTCGCCGTCTCCGCGGCTGATGGCCTGGGTCAGCAGACCATTACGGTAAACCAGGGTCACCGCCACCCCGTCGATTTTAGGCTGGGCCCAGACGTCCACCCGGTCACGCAGCCATTTTTCGACGGCGGGCCGATCATGCAGTTTGCCCAGTCCGGTGTGGGCGATGGGATGGGGCAGCGCGCCCCGCGCAGTGCGCAAGGGGTGTGCGGGCGGGTTCAGGTTGAAGCAGTGGCGCCATTGGGTGAGTCGCGCGCGGGACTGGTCGTAGAGTTCATCGGCGACCAGTGAATGTCCCTGGCGGTGATAGGTGTCGTCCCATAAGTCGATCTGTTGTTGCAGTGTGCCGACTTCCTTCAGGGCGCGTTCGGATGGCCAGTCCGGGCACTCGGTGGCGCTGGTGTTCAGGCAGGCAAGGGTCAGCAGGGCGGCGAAAAACAGGCGCAGGTCGGGAAGCATCTTGAGCGTCCTTGCTCGGTGAGGTGCGTGAAGGCTAGGTCAGTATCTGTTGGTGCAGCGGGTGGGGTTTTTACCGAGTGTTTCTGGTGACTGGGCGGGCCTCTTCGCGAGCAAGCCCGCTCTCACAGGGTTATGAGTTAGTCGGAACACCGCCGTCAACTGTGGGAGCGGGCTTGCTCGCGAAGGCTGCGACGCGGTGTAAAGCGAATCCCCAATAAAAAGCCCCGCAAGGCGCGAACCGTGCGGGGCTTCGGGTGTTGCGGGGGAAGTCTTACAGGCCGGCAGCAGAACGCAGGGCGTCGGCGCGGTCGGTTTTCTCCCAGGTGAACGTGGTGAAGGTGTCGTCACCAACGGTCTTGGTCGCCGGGGTGCGACCGAAGTGGCCGTACGCAGCGGTTTCCTGATACATCGGGTGCAGCAGGTCGAGCATGGTGGTGATCGCGTATGGACGCAGGTCGAACACTTCGCGAACCAGTTTGACGATCTTGTCGTCGCTGATCTTGCCGGTGCCGAAGGTGTTCAATGAGATCGAAGTCGGTTGGGCAACACCGATCGCGTAGGAAACCTGGATCTCGCAACGCTCGGCCAGGCCGGCGGCAACGATGTTCTTGGCCACGTAACGACCGGCGTAGGCCGCCGAACGGTCAACCTTCGATGGATCCTTACCGGAGAACGCGCCACCGCCGTGACGGGCCATGCCGCCGTAGCTGTCGACGATGATCTTGCGACCGGTCAGGCCGCAGTCACCCACCGGGCCGCCAATGATGAACTGGCCGGTCGGGTTGATGTGGAACTGGGTGTCCTTGCTCAGCAGCTCGGCAGGCAGCACGTGCTTGACGATCAACTCCATCACGCCTTCGCGCAGGTCGTTGTACGACACTTCCGGGTTGTGCTGGGTCGACAGGACGACCGCGTCGATACCGACAACCTTGCCGTTTTCGTAGCGGCAGGTCACTTGCGACTTGGCGTCCGGACGCAGCCAAGGCAGCAGGCCGGATTTGCGGGCTTCGGCCTGGCGCTGCACCAGCTGGTGCGAGAAGGTGATAGGCGCAGGCATCAGCACGTCTGTTTCGTTGCTGGCGTAGCCGAACATCAGGCCCTGGTCGCCGGCACCCTGATCTTCAGGCTTGGCACGGTCGACACCCTGGTTGATGTCAGGGGACTGCTTGCCGATGATGTTCATCACGCCGCAGGTGGCGCCGTCGAAGCCGACGTCGGAGCTGGTGTAGCCGATGTTGGTGATCACGTCACGAACGATCTGCTCCAGGTCAACCCAGGCCGAAGTGGTGACTTCGCCGGCGATGATGGCCACGCCCGTTTTCACCAGAGTCTCGCACGCCACACGGGCGAACTTGTCTTCAGCAATGATGGCGTCCAGCACCGCATCAGAAATCTGGTCGGCGATTTTGTCCGGATGCCCTTCAGACACGGACTCGGAGGTGAAAAGGGAGTATTCGCTCATCTCGATGTTTTCCTGAAATTACCGATGGTGAGTGTCGCCAGCCGGTCGCTGAAAGTGGCGGACCTGGATCTGGAAACCATTACGTAAGCCTACATAGAGGCTTTCCCCGGGAACGAGTCCCGCAGCGGTGGCCCAACGGGCCAGATCGTCCTGTTCAAACCCCAGCCAGAGATCACCGCAGGCCTCCTTGGCCCAACTCTGGTTGTGGCTGCATAACTCTGTCACCAACAGGCTACCGCCTGGTTGCAGCAAATTGGCCATGTGCTTGAGCGCATCGGCCGGTGCGGCAAAATGGTGCAGCACCATGTTCAGTACCACGCAATCGGCCTTGAGGCTGACGCCGTTCAATGCATCGGCCAATTGCAGGCTGACGTTAGTCAGCTTGTCGCGTTCGCAGACCTGGCGCGCCAGTTCGAGCATCGCGGTGCTGTTGTCCAGCGCCGTGACCTGTGAAAAGCGGCGCGCCAGTTCCGGCAGGAATGCGCCATCGCCGGGGCCGACTTCAATGGCCGTGGCGTCTTTGCCCAGGCTCAACTTGTCGAGCAGGGCCACCACGCTTTCGCGGTACTGCGGCAGGCCGGCGATCAAGTCTTGCTGGGCGCGAAACTTCTCCGCTACCCGTGAGAAAAAGTCCTGGCTGGCGGCTGCTCGTTGCCCGTGGACCTGGGCGATGCGCGCCTGCACTTCGGCTGGCAGCGTCAGGTTGTCCACTTCTTCGAGCAGGGCTGCGTGCAATTTGCCGCCCAGCAGTTCGGTATGGGGCAGGGCGCGACGGTAAAAAATCGCATTGCCTTCGCGGCGTGTTGCCACCAGGCCGGCCTGGGCCAGGACCTTGAGGTGGTGGCTCATGCCTGACTGGCCGATGCCGAAGATCTGCGCCAGTTCCAGCACGCCAAACGAATCGTTGGCCAGTGCGCGCAAAACATTCAACCGCAGGGGGTCGCCGCCAGCCTTGCACAGGGCCGCCAGCTCATCGCAATCGTCATGTTGAATGGAGGGCACGCGTAAGTTCATAAGGCCGGCAGTCTAGTCACGGGTCGAAGGCATCGCAAGAGCAATATCAAAAAGTTTTGATATTGCTCGATAGATGGCACTTCTCGACGTTAGCTTCAGTCAACAAACGAACAGCGGAAAGGTTTCATCAGGCGAATACGTCGTTATCCATTGGAAAAACGCCTTCAGATGACTATCTGTCATTGCCCCGAGGCGTCCGGGTGAGGGAAAATGCTCGCCTTTTTTCCGTTTCGTTTTATTCAAGTCCCCCAGGAGAACAGCGATGCCTAGCCGTCGTGAGCGTGCCAACGCCATTCGTGCCCTCAGCATGGATGCCGTGCAAAAAGCCAACAGCGGCCATCCCGGTGCCCCAATGGGTATGGCGGATATCGCCGAGGTACTTTGGCGCGACTACCTCAAGCACAACCCGAGCAATCCATCGTTCGCCGACCGTGACCGCTTCGTGCTGTCCAACGGCCACGGCTCGATGCTGATCTACTCGCTGCTGCACCTGACCGGCTACGACCTGTCGATCGATGACCTCAAGCAGTTCCGTCAACTGCACAGCCGCACTCCGGGCCACCCGGAACTCGGCTACACCCCGGGCGTAGAAACCACCACCGGTCCACTGGGCCAGGGCCTGGCCAACGCCGTGGGTTTTGCCCTGGCGGAAAAAGTCATGGCGGCGCAGTTCAACCGTCCTGGCCACAACATCGTCGACCACCACACCTATGTGTTCCTGGGTGATGGCTGCATGATGGAAGGCATTTCCCACGAAGTCGCTTCCCTGGCCGGTACCCTGGGCCTGGGCAAGCTGATCGCCTTCTACGATGACAACGGTATCTCCATCGACGGCGAAGTCGAAGGCTGGTTCACCGACGACACGCCGAAGCGTTTCGAATCCTACAACTGGCAAGTGATCCGCAACGTCGACGGTCACGATCCGGAAGAGATCAAGACCGCAATCGACACTGCACGCAAAAGCGCGCAGCCAACCCTGATCTGCTGCAAGACCACCATCGGCTTCGGTTCGCCGAACAAGCAAGGCAAGGAAGACTGCCACGGTGCCCCACTGGGTGACGCGGAAATCGCCCTGACCCGTGCGGCGCTGAAGTGGAACCACGGCCCGTTCGAAATCCCGGCCGACATTTACGCCGAGTGGGACGCCAAGGAAGCAGGTAAAGCTGTCGAAGCCGAGTGGGACCAGTGTTTCGCTGCCTACTCCGCTGCCTTCCCGACTGAAGCCAACGAACTGATTCGTCGCCTGAGCGGTGACCTGCCAGCTGACTTCAGCGAAAAAGCCGCGGCCTACATCGCCGAAGTGGCTGCCAAGGGCGAAACCATCGCCAGCCGTAAAGCCAGCCAGAATGCACTGAACGCATTTGGCCCGCTGCTGCCCGAATTCCTCGGCGGTTCGGCTGACCTGGCCGGTTCCAACCTGACCCTGTGGAAAGGTTGCAAAGGCGTCACCGCCGAAGACGCCAGCGGCAACTACATGTACTACGGCGTGCGCGAGTTCGGCATGACCGCGATCATGAACGGCGTTGCCCTGCACGGCGGCCTGGTGCCTTACGGCGCGACCTTCCTGATGTTCATGGAATACGCCCGCAACGCAGTGCGCATGTCGGCCCTGATGAAGCAGCGCGTGATCCACGTCTACACCCACGACTCCATCGGTCTGGGCGAAGACGGCCCGACTCACCAGCCAATCGAGCAACTGGCCAGCCTGCGCTGCACGCCGAACCTCGACACCTGGCGTCCAGCCGACGCCGTTGAATCGGCGGTGTGCTGGAAGTACGCGCTGGAGCGCAAGGACGGTCCTTCGGCCCTGATCTTCTCCCGTCAGAACCTGCAGCACCAAACCCGCAATGCGATTCAGATCGAAGAGATCGCGCGTGGCGGTTACGTGTTGAAGGACTGCGCGGGCGAGCCTGAGCTGATCCTGATCGCTACCGGTTCGGAAGTCGGCCTGGCTGTTCAGGCCTTCGACAAACTGACCGAGCAGGGCCGCAAGGTTCGCGTGGTTTCCATGCCGTGCACCAGCGTGTTCGATGCCCAGGACGCCGGCTACAAGCAATCGGTCCTGCCGTTGCAGGTCAGCGCCCGTATCGCCATCGAGGCCGCTCACGCGGACTACTGGTACAAGTACGTGGGCCTGGAAGGCCGCGTGATCGGCATGACCACCTACGGCGAGTCGGCACCTGCGTCGGCCTTGTTCGAAGAGTTCGGCTTCACCCTGGAAAACATCCTGGGTCAGGCTGAAGAACTGCTGGAAGACTAAAACACGCCGCGGTGGCCCAGGCCACCGCGATCCCCTGTAGGAGCGAGCTTGCTCGCGATGGTCGTTAACGATAACGCTGGCTGTCTGGATGAACGCGTTGTCCTGAAGTCCATCGCGAGCAAGCTCGCTCCTACAAGGGTGTGTTGTTAGCGAAAATTCGTCTGACTGCGCCTATCGAGAACCCCATGCCTCAACCGCGTCCCTACAAAGTTGCACTCAACGGCTACGGCCGGATTGGTCGTTGCGTCTTGCGTGCGTTGTTCGAGCGAGGCGACAAGGCCGGGTTTGAAATTGTCGCGATCAACGATCTGGCGGACATGGCCAGCATCGAATACCTGACACGCTTCGACTCCACCCATGGCCGGTTCCCCGGCGAAGTGAAGGTCGACGGCGATTGTCTGCATATTAATGGCGACTGCGTGAAGGTCCTGCGCAGTGCCACCCCCGAAGGCATCGATTGGGCATCCCTGGGCATCGATCTGGTGCTGGAGTGCTCCGGCGCTTATCACACTCGCGAAGACGGCCAGCGTTTCCTCGACGCCGGCGCCCCGCGCGTGCTGTTTTCCCAGCCGATGGCCAGCGAGACGGACGTCGACGCGACCATCGTCTACGGCGTGAACCAGGATTGCCTGACCGGCGATGAACTGCTGGTGTCCAACGCATCCTGCACCACCAACTGCGGCGTGCCGCTGTTGCGCCTGCTGAATCAGGCCATTGGCCTGGATTACGTGTCGATCACCACCATTCACTCGGCGATGAACGATCAGCCGGTCATCGATGCCTATCACCACGAAGACCTGCGCCGCACCCGTTCGGCGTTCCAGTCGGTGATTCCGGTGTCCACCGGTCTGGCGCGTGGTATCGAACGCCTGTTGCCGGAACTTGCCGGACGAATTCAGGCCAAAGCCGTGCGGGTGCCGACGGTCAACGTGTCCTGCCTCGATATCACGATGCAGACCGCCACCGCGACCGACGCCACCGAGGTCAACCGGATCCTGCGCGAAGCCGCCACCAGCGGCCCGCTCAAAGGCCTGCTGGCTTACACCGAGTTACCCCACGCAAGCTGTGATTTCAACCATGACCCACATTCGGCGATCGTCGATGCCAGTCAGACCCGCGTTTCCGGCCCACGGCTGGTGAACATCCTGGCCTGGTTCGACAACGAATGGGGTTTTGCCAACCGAATGCTGGACGTTGCAGAACACTATCTGCAAACAGCAACTTCAAAAAAACCGTAGGAAGTGCGACCCATGACCGTGTTGAAGATGTCCGACCTCGATCTGCAAGGTAAGCGCGTATTGATCCGCGAAGACCTCAACGTCCCAGTCAAGGACGGTGTTGTCACCAGCGATGCGCGTATCCTGGCCTCGCTGCCGACCATCAAGCTGGCCCTGGAAAAAGGCGCGGCCGTGATGGTCTGCTCGCACCTTGGCCGTCCGACCGAAGGCGAGTTCTCGGCCGAGAACAGCCTCAAGCCGGTTGCCGACTACCTGAGCCGTGCCCTGGGCCGTGAAGTGCCGCTGGTGGCCGATTACCTGGGCGGTGTTGACGTCAAGGCCGGCGACATCGTGCTGTTCGAAAACGTGCGCTTCAACAAAGGCGAGAAAAAGAACGCCGATGAACTGGCCCGGCAATACGCTGCCCTGTGCGACGTGTTCGTGATGGACGCCTTCGGCACCGCTCACCGTGCCGAGGGTTCGACCCACGGCGTGGCCAAGTTCGCCAAAGTCGCCGCTGCCGGCCCGCTGCTGGCCGCTGAACTGGACGCACTGGGCAAGGCCCTGGGCGCCCCGGCCCAGCCGATGGCGGCCATCGTCGCCGGCTCCAAGGTGTCGACCAAACTCGACGTACTGAACAGCCTGAGCCAGATCTGCGATCAGTTGATCGTCGGCGGCGGCATTGCCAACACCTTCCTGGCCGCTGCCGGTCACCCGGTCGGCAAGTCGCTGTACGAGCCGGACCTGCTCGACACCGCTCGCGCCATCGCCGCCAAAGTCAGCGTGCCGCTGCCAGTGGACGTAGTGGTCGCCAAGGAATTCGCTGAAAGCGCCGCTGCGACCGTCAAGCTGATCGCAGACGTCGCTGCCGACGACATGATCCTGGACATCGGCCCGCAGACCGCCGCGAACTTCGCCGAACTGCTGAAATCGTCCAAGACCATCCTGTGGAATGGTCCGGTCGGCGTGTTCGAGTTCGACCAGTTCGGCAATGGCACCAAAGTGCTGGCCCAGGCCATCGCAGACAGCGCGGCGTTCTCCATTGCCGGCGGTGGCGACACCCTGGCTGCCATCGACAAATATGGCGTGGCCGAGCAGATCTCCTACATTTCTACCGGTGGCGGCGCGTTCCTCGAGTTCGTCGAAGGCAAGGTGCTGCCAGCCGTTGAAGTCCTGGAAAGCCGGGCCAAGGCCTGAGGGTCGCCCGTTTGACCAGGCAAGGGAGTGTTGACATGGTCAAGACGTTAGCGTTGTTGATCGTCGCAAGTTCGCTGGTGGCGTGCGGGAGTAACCCGAAGGCCACTGCGGAACCGGCGCCGTCCGAGTCGGACAAAGGCTGCTACCAGGCTGACTGGCAGGCCGAAACCAACCCGGTGCTCAACAAGCGTTCCGGGCCCGAAGGCCTGGACAAATACGAGACCCGGACGCCCGCCAAGGAACATGGCTGCCCTTGACGGGTCTGACTCATTACTCAGGGCTGGCAGCGTGCGCCGCCAGTCGAGGGACACGGATGAAAGGTTTTATCGCCGTTACGGCGCTGGCGCTGTTGGCCGGTTGTGCTCAGATGGATCAGTTGAACCCGTTCCAGTCGTCCGCACCTGTGGATAACTGGACCACCTGGACCTGCGACAGCCAGGCCAAAGTGCTGTGGCGCTACACCGACGACAGCCGCAACGAAGTCGATGTGCGCCTGGGCGGTGCCGATCAGGTCTACCGCTTGAAGCAGGAACCGGGTGCATCGGGTTCGCTGTACAGCAATGACATGCTGGCGCTTCACATAAAAGGTGAGGAAGGCCTGGTTTACTGGGTCGCCACCAATGATTTGATCGGCCGTGGCTGTAAGGCTGGGTAACACGATTGATTTGACGTAAAGAGATCCAAATGTGGGAGCGGGCTTGCTCGCGAAAGCGGTGGATCAGCTTGCATAGATGTTGAATGTTGAGCCGCATTCGTCGGAACGCCGCCCGGAGCAAGCCCGCTCCCACAAGGGTTCTGTGCAGTTGTTGAAATTTTGGCAACACCCGAATTCGCAGCCCGGGCTCAACCCCCGATCTGCAATAACTTGAATAGCCGCCGCCGCTACGGCAGGCTGGCACGATTAACGACCCTCAACCGGGAGAGACACACACAATGGCACTTATCAGCATGCGCCAGATGCTGGACCACGCAGCCGAGTTCGGCTACGGCGTTCCAGCCTTCAACGTCAACAACCTTGAGCAGATGCGCGCCATCATGGAAGCCGCTGACAAGACTGACTCCCCGGTGATCGTCCAGGCTTCGGCCGGTGCTCGCAAATACGCCGGTGCACCGTTCCTGCGTCACCTGATCCTGGCGGCAATCGAAGAATTCCCGCACATCCCGGTGTGCATGCACCAGGACCACGGCACCAGCCCTGACGTCTGCCAGCGCTCCATCCAGTTGGGCTTCAGCTCGGTGATGATGGACGGTTCCCTGGGCGAAGACGGCAAGACCCCGACCGACTACGACTACAACGTGCGTGTCACCCAGCAGACCGTGGCCATGGCTCACGCCTGCGGTGTTTCGGTAGAAGGCGAACTGGGTTGCCTGGGTTCGCTGGAAACCGGCATGGCCGGTGAAGAAGACGGCATCGGTGCCGAAGGCGTTCTGGACCACAGCCAGATGCTGACCGACCCGGAAGAAGCCGCTGACTTCGTAAAACGTACTCAGGTGGATGCCCTGGCCATCGCCATCGGTACCAGCCACGGCGCGTACAAGTTCACCAAGCCGCCTACCGGCGACGTGCTGGCCATCGACCGCATCAAGGAAATCCACAAGCGCATTCCGAACACTCACCTGGTGATGCACGGTTCGTCTTCGGTTCCGCAAGAGTGGCTGGCGATCATCAACCAGTACGGTGGCGACATCAAGGAAACCTACGGCGTACCGGTTGAAGAAATCGTCGAAGGCATCAAGCACGGCGTGCGCAAGGTCAACATCGACACCGACCTGCGTCTGGCGTCCACCGGCGCAATGCGTCGCCTGATGGCCACCAACCCGAGCGAGTTCGACCCACGTAAATTCTTCGGCGCCACCGTCACCGCCATGCGCGACGTGTGCATCGCTCGCTACGAAGCCTTCGGCACTGCCGGCAACGCTTCGAAGATCAAGGCGATCTCGCTGGAAGGCATGTATCAGCGTTACCTGAAAGGTGAGTTGAACGCCAAGGTCAACTAAGACCGGGCGTTAAGCTGCACAAATAAAGAACCCGCCGCGAGGCGGGTTTTTTGTGGGCGATGATCCATCGTCGACGCGGTCAGTGTGGGAGCGGGCTTGCTCGCGAAAGCGTTGTGTCATTCAACATCAATGTCGCCTGACATTACGCCTTCGCG